>NZ_JBIAQI010000026.1:0-174272 GCF_042888905.1 Streptosporangium sp. NPDC002721 | reverse complement strand
GCACTCGAAGGATCACGCGATGGCCGTCCTCATTTCACGGCGCCACGCCTGCTACCTAGGGAAACTCGTACACCACCTCCGTGGACGCAACCACCGCGTACGCGCCCGGGAGACGCTGATGACATGGATCCGGTAGGGCGATCCGGTGGCTTGGAACGGGTTCCGGCTCCCAAGAAGTGGTGCTGGGTGTGCGGCCAGCCCGCCGTGTGCGGAGCGAAGTCATTTGGTTGGCGCCGCAAAGTCCGGGTGCTGTGCGCAGGCCACGCGGAAGAACTGCTCGGCCCCGCTGCCCCAGCGGTGTGGGAGCAAATAAACCGCTCCAGCCAACGCGATCTCTATCAGAATATTGCCCTTACCCTCGATAGGGCCCTAACCGAGGCAGACCTCTGAACATCAGGTGCCCCTCATACCCCGGACACCGGCGGTGTGTCATCAGACTCCCGAATCTGGCGACTGGTGGCGCCCCCTGCGGGAACATCCTCCTCCAGGCGGGGTGCCCTCTCTGACCCGATACCCTCTCTAGCTTTCTTGCTCAGTAGCTTGCAGGCGCCTGGACGTTCCTATCAGTCGGTTCCGCTAAAGTCGCTCGTGTGTTCGGACTGGTATCTATACGCAGCCACCACTGCCTCCACAGCGGCAGGCAGCGGTTCGTGCTCCCACAAGCGGATCACCTGCCAGCCCGCAGCTTGCAAGGCAGCGTCAGCAGCACGGTCGCGCTCCATGTTCCGCCGCAACTTAGGTGTCCAGTACCACTCGTTGGTGGTCGGCGGCCGACCATGCTGAGGGCATACGTGCCAGAAACATCCATCCACAAAGATCGCGATCTTCCGCGCCGTGAAGACGATGTCTGGCCGCACCCTCAGCCCTTCAAGATCAATTCGAAGATCCTTGCGGTATCGGTAGCCAAGCCGGTGAAGTGCACTGCGCAGCGCCACCTCTGGCTTGGTGCCCGTCCTGCGGTTAGCCTGCATGTTCCGCGACCGACCCTCATTGAGCGGGGCCGGATAGAGGCCACGCTCGTGGGCCTGCTTGCGAGCTCGATCCCTCTGACTGTCAGACACATCCACACCGGTAAGCACACGATTCACTGTTCTTCAGGCGAAGATACAGCTGGCAACTCGTCTGCGCTGCATCCAGGAACCGAAAGAGGCCCCCGTGACTGAGCCGCTCCGTGTCATCGAGATCTGTGCTGGAGCAGGCGGCCAAGCCCTCGGACTTGAGAAGGCCGGCTTTGAGCATGAACTTGCCATCGAGTTGGATGAGAACGCGGTCAACACGCTGCGTCACAATCGGCCCGATTGGAACATAGCTCAGGGAGACGTCGCGGACCTCAACGTCTGGAATCCCGCTAACTACGCTCCGAAGCCAGACCGCCGCCCCATTGACCTCCTCGCCGGCGGGGTCCCATGCCCTCCGTTCACTATTGCAGGCAGGCAACTGGGTGCCACCGATGAGCGCGATCTTTTTGCGTGGGCGGTCGAGCAGGTCAAGACCGTCCGGCCTCGTGCTCTTTTGCTGGAGAACGTCCGCGGACTGAGTATGCCCCGTTTCGCCGGCTATCGTCAGCACGTTCTTGATCGACTTCGCGAGTTCGGCTATGCCGCCGAATGGCGTCTATTGAATGCTTCCGACTATGGCGTCCCGCAACTACGCCCCCGGTTCGTACTTGTTGCGATGGCAGCAGAGGACTTTACTCACTTCCACTGGCCCGATCCCATCGGAAAGCCCCCAACGGTCGGCGAAACCTTGCTGCCTCTCATCTCCGCCAATGGCTGGAAGGGTGCGGAGAAGTGGGCAGAGAAGGCTAACAGCATTGCACCTACTATCGTCGGTGGCTCCAAGAAGCATGGCGGTGCAGATCTCGGCCCTAGCCGAGCAAAACGCGCCTGGGCAGAGATTGGCGTAGACGCACTCGGAGTCGCCAATCGCGCTCCAGACCCAGATGATGAGTTCCCTGTGGGACCTAAACTTACGTGTGAGATGGTCGCCCGGATCCAAGGGTGGGACAATCAGGAATTCCAGTGGGTCTTCACTGGTAAGAAAACATCCAACTACCGCCAGATTGGCAATGCTTTCCCGCCGCCAGTCGCCAAGATTCTCGGAATCGCTATTGCTGCTGCTCTTAACCGTACAGCCGAACGGCGTGAACGTGATCTAGATGCAGCGCACGACCCGATCTATCGAGTACTCCGCGACAAGGGCGACTTCATGACTGCCGCCCAGATATCCCGTGCAACCAAACTTGCCCTGGAGTCCCATGAGCTAGAGCGCAGGATCAGCCTCCTCAGACGTGATTTCCACATCGAGATCAGCAACGGTAAGGCACCGACCGCTTACAAGCTTGGCCAATTCAAAGCCTTCCTTGGCCAGGAGGATCATATTCGCCACGACCAGTTCGAGCAACATCGAACCCGGATCAGCTAGAGAAGCTCAAGACGAGGTCGCCGTATGGGAGGGGAGGCTCTACCCCCCCTCCCATACGGCGCCCCATCCCGCTCGTTACCGAGCAGCGCTTGGCTTTCGATCTCGATTGAAGTCGGCTCCTGTCGATCTAGGAACGGGCGCCGTTAAGCATTATCGGATCAAGGATTTCCATACTGATCCTGACTTGAATATCCGAGACTGTCAGCGATACGACGCCAGTTCGCCGCATCCTCCAAATCTCCTTTCAACTCAGCCATCTGACCGAGCCTAAAGGCCGCAATCCCGTCTCCGGATTCTGCAGCATACTTCCAGTACAGGTAGGCGATCTTAGGTTCGAACGCACGCTGGTATCCAGTGGCATAGTAATGCGCCCGAGAAAATAACTCCTGCTGCGATGACGCATGCACATAATTGGGGTCCACCGCGAAGGCTTGACCCGACCAGTAGCGTGCATCGTCACTGTTTCCGCCGAGCTGATGGAGGAGCGCAAGCTTAGCCTCAGCCTCGCCCGTGCCGCTCTCACCTACCTGTCGAAGAAGATCCTCGCCGTACGCTTCGAGCAGTTCCACTGTGCGCTCATGACGCGCGTCCGGGCGGCGGGAGCCAGCCGCTCCTTTTGCTGTTTGAGGCACCGCAGTGGCCAGGACCCGCTTGGCGAAGACAACCGCTTCAGCCAGAGCCGCTTCGCGCCGCGCAGGCAAGTCCGAACATGAACGATCGTCGAGGTAGAGCAGTGTCAACTTCAGCAAGATCAGCTTCTCCCAGCGAGGCTTTTGGATCTTGCCGTTGCGCATGCGACTGAGAAGGAACTCGTCCAGGCAGCCGCCCTCGAGATCGCTGTCGAGCTCCGAAAACACCTTAGCAACCTGCACCGAGCGGGCTGCGATCGTGCTGCCTTTGCGACCCGAGAGGCTGACTGCTTCGGCGACAAGCCTGGACCACTCAGGAAGTGACTCTACATCTGCGACATCGTTAGGCACGACAGCAGACCCTCTCGTAGGGGGGTAGATGCGGATCAGAACGATCATTCCATACCTACATCGGAAAATTCCGGCTATTGCCCTCATTTTCCATTGCATTTTCTTGCAGATCCGACAGGACCGGCGGGCACGAGTCGCGGGGCCCTGGTCGGCACCGCAGGCGCCTCTCCGAACTGTTGCCCGCTGAGCGACCGGCACCCATGACGGTGCAATTTCCCTCAATATTCTGCAATTGAATTTCCGAGAACGCAGCCACACAAATTTCCAGATACTGGTTCCATGTAGGACATGGCAGTCGAACAGAGGATTCAGGAAACAGAGCTGCGAGACTCCGGTCAAGCCTTACACGGACACAGAACCATGTGGCACTACACAAACGCCACCAACCTGGCGGCGATCCTGAAGAGCTTTAGGCTGAACCCCTCACTGCGAGCACACAATCCAAAAGACGCCCGCTACGGCGACGGGCAGTACGTGTCGGATATCCCACCCGGCACCCTGTCAGCACAGCAACTGTCTTTCCGCTTCATGCGTGTTCCCTATGCGTTTCGACGCTTCACCCATTATATTGAGGTGGACGTGACCGGGCTTGAGGTCGTCTATGGAAGGGAGAACGTCTTCTTCATCCCGGGCCACAAAGCGCTTGACCTTGTAGGTCGGATTGTGAGCTGGGGGTCGAATGATGGTCTGGCACCTTAGGGTGCAGTGGCAGCACAATTTCCCCGAAGAACCGGTAGAGCTGTACAGCGAGGTCGATGACGAAGGCTACGAGACGCGCAAAGTTCAAGTGTTCCGTGACGGTCGGCTGGAACGGGCTGACACGGACACGGAGACCAGGATGACTGGACTCTCAGAAGTTCCGATCGATCCTCCGGAGGAGATCGGTCTGCAGGACAATTTCTCCCCATCGGTGATCAGCAGGGCCGAGTTCGAGCGTATGTGGAGCCAAGCCGATGGAACCCCATCGACTGCTGATTGAGTCGTCGGCACCTTACGTGAATCTTGCTCGTGTGATCACGATCACAACGTAGCGATGATTGACGATCGATCATCTCCTCGTATGGCTACCACTCTGCACTACCTTCGATTATCGGCGATCTATCCAGAGTGAAAAGCGGCGCGAGCCTCGCGATTCCACTGACCATCTCATCCGGCGGAATACTAAGGCGGCACGATTCCCATCGCCCGCTGACCGAACGATCGTGAGGTACGTGTTGTCTGATCCACTCTCCGCGTACCGAGCAAACCGCCTCGGCTTTCAGATCATCAGAAAGACGGACGGCGACGAGCTGCCATGCAGGGTCATGAAGCATGGTCTCGTATTCATGCCGGGAGAGAAAAACAGTCAGATGGCGTCGGCGGAGCGTTGTTTTCACCTCAACGTGCAGCTTGCAGGCTCCGCCCTCAACTGCGATGTCGTACCCGTAACCGTCCGAGTGCTGAGACACGTGATCCATGTGTGCCGCTACTGAGTTCTCCAGCAGTTCAATCAGAGCTGCTTCACCCATCGCGCCGATCCGTGTCCGCTGCTCGACATCGACTTTTCCCCATAGAGAGTGGACACACTGAAACGCCTGCATGCTATCGAGGCCGAGAGCCTCTGCTGCTCGGAGGGCGTCATCCGGGAGTTCGTCGAGGCTTTGAACAAGTACATCTGCGTCCCGGAACCAAGGAAGGTCGGGAAGTACAGCTTCGAATATCCGCTGCGGAATCAGTTCATGCCCATGCTCCTCGCTGAGCAACCCCATCTCGCTGAGCCATGAGTAGGCGACATCGTACTGAGTCGGGGTGGCGTCACTGAAGTCCGAATGTGTCGAGAAGAGCGCGCGACACCGCTTGTATCCGCTGGCGGGAAGCATCTCCAGCCAGCGAACAGCCGCGCGAAGTATAGGTTCAGGCAGCAGCGGCACGGAGGTGGCCCATCAGAGCCTGAAGGTCGCGCTGGTCGAGCTCGCCACCGACGGGTGGTTCCTCGTAGAGATCTGCGAGTTCTCGTACGGTAGGATCGTCGAGGATACTCCCCATAAAAAGAAGTTTTTCCGCTAGGCGATATTCAACAACCTCATCGATAGTGCCTTCGGAAGCCAGGACAGTGATTCGAGTCTGAGTATCCGGCGCGAGGCCTAGCCGATGAATGCGGTCAAGGCTCTGCAGGAAACGGCCGGCCGCGAAGTCGCGGTCAACGTAGACGGCATCATGGCATTCGTGATGGAGGCTAATGCCCTCGCCGAGGGTTGCGGGGTTGGAAAGCAGGACCATGCAGTTAGGGTCTTCCCTGAACCGCGATATCTCTGCTTCCCGATCCTCCACACCTCCGTGCACGATGGCCGGCTGGAATTCACCGAGGATACGACTTAAGGTATTAAGGCTTCGAATGAACGTCGACCAGACGAGCGTCTTGCGCCCCTTTGAAGCATTGTCAGCGATGATTGCAAGCACTTCCTGATACTTGGGAGACATCTCGTAGCTGGGCAGGTCCCGCATCAGTGCCGACAGCGGTGAGTTCTCGGGAACTACCAGCGGCGGCACCTGGTAGGCGAGCGGCTCGTAACGAGTCGCGCCGACTGCAAGGAGGGCTGGACTAGTCGCGGCCATGAGCATGTAGACGACGATTTTCCCGAGAGCAAGGAAGTTGTTCTCGGATCCTGCAGCCCGCGCCGAGAACCGGCCCAGCAGCGCCTCGTAGATCTCCTTGTGCAACGGCGGCATTGCCACAGTTCGCAGGCTGATTGTTACTGGTGGAAGCCCAAGTTCTCCCTTGGTCGTCCTGGTGAACAAAGGGCGGAGTACTTGGCTCGCCTTGACGAGATCTCCACCTCCGACCGCCTGGATGACCTTCTGACGCCCGTGACCGGGCCACACGAACCCGAAGAGATTCTCCAGGTCCTTAGGTCCGTTGGGTGCCGGCGTACCAGTGAGGATGAGTCGGTGCCTGGCTCTCGGACCGAGCGCCAGGCAGGCCGCGCCGTATGCCCCGTCAGCTCCCAGTTTCATTCGGTGCGCCTCGTCGAGCAGAAGCATCGATGGTCGCGCCGACAGCCACTGGCCGAGGTCATTGGCCACGCCATCAAACCGAAGCCGCTCATAGTTGACGATCAACGCATCGGCGGACGGATCATTTTCCTTCCCGTAGACCTCCATACGCAGCGGATCGGCAAGACAATGCTGGTTCTCGAAGCGCCACGACTCGTAGCAGGACTTCGGCCCGACGATCAGGAGGCGTTCGATCCCTTTGTTTCGCAGGGCGTGGAAGACTGCGAGTCCGACGCGGGTCTTGCCGGCTCCAGGCACCGAGAAGTTAGCCCCATGCCTGAGTGACAGAAGCCGCGCAACATCGCGAAGCTGGAAGTTGGTCAGGTCACCCCTCCAGGAAGGCCCCAGGAGTTGGAGCACATCCTCCGGCGCTACCTCGGTCGGGAGACTGGCGCTGTCGATTCTTTCGCCCATGGCTTGGGCATCAGCCGCGGAGTCGGTCGCCAAGGCCGCAAGCTGCCGATCCCAAACGACCGTTGCTGGTTCGGGCCAAGCCGCGAGGGCGATGAGGTTCACAAGGAGATCATCGACATCGACCTCAAGTACACCCGACATACGCTGGACACCTGTGCGGAACTTGAGCGCTAGCCGTCTCAGATCATCCTCACGGCCACTTCTAGCACGTAGGCGCGCTTTAGCAACACCATCGCCGAAACCGATCTCTAGGCTAGCCTTCGATGCATTCTGCGGCATCAGTCTTCCCGCGTCGCTGCGAGCAGCCACTCGACACCATCGCCTGGCGAGCTGAACGTTCGGCCGGCCTGCCTGGCCAACCGCGCGAGGCTGTCACGCAACTCCAGCAGCGCATCATCGAAAGCGTCCTCGTCCAGGGCACGTTTCGCTTTGGCCTCAGCGAACTCCGCAGCGCACTGCTTCACGTAATCAGCAGCATCAGTCAATCGTTCCTGAACAGCAATCTTGCGCTTCTCAAGCTGGGCGTTCTGGCCGGCTAGCTTCACCCCCACGTCGAACGACTTGCGCGCCAATCTGATCAGACTGTCGGCCTCCGCCACCGCCTGCGGTTCCAATTTGTCCCTTGCCAGCCTGGTCGCTTCTGCCTGAAGCAGCTGGTCGGTGAGCGCACGAACCGCCTTGGCGGCGGCGGTGGCGTCCGGGACGGCAACACCTGGAAGCCCTGGAATCGCGACTGAGCTCGACTCCTGTACGGCCGGGCGGAGCTGCGCCGGCAGACGTTCTTCGAGGTAACGACTATGGAAGTCTCCCTCCGCCAAGCGCAGAGAGGTCTTGGGGTAATTGAGGACAACCATCGCCAGCCTCGACTCTTTGAGCTGCTCAGCAGCCTCAGGGTCAGTAGCAGCCTTCTTTGTGAAGTCGCGCTGCAACTCTCTGAGCTTTTCCTGGTGATCCTCGAAGTCGACTAGCCGAAGGCCGAGACCGCTGCTGGTACGGCTACGCTCAATTGCTTCGTTGATCATCTGGTAGACCCAGCGGTCTTGCCGTAAAGTGCCCGGCTTGATGTTGAAATCGCGGGCCACATCTTCCTCACGCCGTCCGCTGGCGAGCTCCTCCTCAATCGCGATGAGGCGGTTGATATAGGAGTAGTCCCGACGTTTATCCCTCCGGAGCTGTAACGCGAGCTCAACACTATTAATATCCCGGCGAGAAGTGTCAGAAGGAAGCACACCAACGCGAATATCTTTGACCCCGAGGTCCTTCAAAGCAGCACAGCGTGTGTTTCCATCGACGATGATGCCATCGGGGCTGATGATCCCTGGTTCCTTCTGCCCGAAGCTGTCGAGCTCGTCCACCAGCGCGGTGTAGTCGGGATCTGTTTGGTTCGGATTGGAAGGCTTCTGCCGCAGAAGGTCGGCAAGGTAAGTCTGGGCCACCTCACCCCAGGGGTCCTCCTCCAAGATCCGATTACGTTCAGGGTCCAAGGTCCTTTGGGCTCGGATCCGGTGAGTGTCCGGGTTGAAGTAGAGCATGTCGACAGGCATCGAGATCACACGGAGGTGCCTCTGCTCACCGCGCCAGTCAACCGTGAGCTTTGCGCCGTCTTCGGACGTAGCCTGCCTGAGGCGCTCCTCAACCAAGCTACGGATCCTCTCGCCCTCGGGAGGAACACCGAATCTCACAGCCATGATGTTGCCTCCAAGGCGGCCTGAACATGTAGGACTTCAGGCACCATGATATAGAGCATTGACAAAACGCCTGGCATGGCTTTAAGGCTGCGCCCTCGGCCCGGAGAAGACGGAGTCAAGACACATGGCCCCCCACGCATGGAACGACATCGAGTACAAGGCTGGGACCATGGTCAAGGCCGCGCTCTGGCTCACGCAGGTGGTCGGTGAGGGTAACACATTCACCAAAGGCCAGCTTCGCGAGGCATTTCCCGGCGTCTCACAGGTCGACCGGCGCGTACGCGACCTTCGCGACTACGGTTGGGTCATCCTCACCAACACCGAGGACGCAACGCTCACAGCAGAGGACCAGCGTTTCGTTAAGGCGGGAGTGCTGGTCTGGGACCCCGCCGCCCGGCGTGCCGCCGCTCCCAACAAGGCGATCTCAGCCAAAGAGAAGCAGGCTGTCCTGCAGCGCGACGACTACATGTGTACAGTCTGCGGGATCTCCGGCGGCGAACCGTACCTCGACGACTCCAACCAGACCGCGGTGCTCTCAGTCACTCGTGTGGAGACCGTCCTCCCGGGCGGCAGCGAAGAGGTAATGCTTGTCACTGAGTGTAAGCGCTGCCGCGCCGGCCAGCTCGGCGCCCCTGTTCACGCGGATGAGGTGCTCGCCAACATCAAGGCTCTTGATCCACACGAGCTGCGCCGTCTCGCCCGTTGGATCGAACGAGGCCGCCGTGGTTCAACCCCCCTAGAACGTGCTTGGACGGCGTACCGGCGCCTGCCCGCAGAAGCCCGAAAGGCTGTCCATGACGCACTCGGAAGTTGATCTTGTCGGTGTAGATACCTGCCTAAAAGGCAGGGCCCCAGCAAGTTGGTCTGTCCCGAGTTCGGTGGAGTCGCGTTTCACCCTCGAGCGGTCCGTTGCACAGCTCTTCTCTCCGGCGGACGCCATCTACGTTGATCGAATGTGCTCCAGCTCCGCGCGGAGAATGCGACGAACGTGAGAAGGTTTCCGCAGGGTGTGCCCCATTCCCTCGACGATGACCAAAGATGAGCCTAAGGCCCAGTGCCGTGCGAGGGTCCGCACCTGTTCAAGCGGAGTCACCCGATCCTCGTCCCCATGGACCAGAAGAAGCGGATGCTTGATCCTGTCTTCGAATTCACCCCCTCCGTCGGGAGTCTCAGCGTGGAGCAACTGTGCATGTTTCGATTGGAACTTCGGTGCGACCTCGCTCCAACTCTCAAGGTCGACCACGGCCGATCTGGCAATCCCTGCCGCGAACACATCGGTGACCGTCAGGGCGCGCAGAACGGTGTAGCCTCCGGCGCTAGCACCCCAGATCATCATCCGCCCAGAATCCGCACGACCGACGGACACCAGGTGACAGGCAGCGTCGGCACAATCGGTGACGTCGACCATCCCCCACCGATGACGAAGTTCCAACCGATACGGGCGGCCGTACCCGGTGCTCCCCCGGTAGTCGATGTCCGCGACAGCGAAGCCCTGACTCGTGAAATATTGCGCGTGAAGGTCCAACCGCAGTGGCCAGTTCGTCGTCGGCCCAGGATGAGCCCGTACGAGCAACGGCGGAGACTGATCACTCTCTTCCAACGGCGGGTAGTAGAGGCCATGCGCTTCACCTCCGTCGCGAGTACCGAAGGTGAAGGGCTCCGGCCGAACGAGCAATGTCAGGTCAAGGTTGACGTCGGCCGAGGTGAGCTCATGAATAGAACCGTCAGGCTCAGCCAGCACCACCGTAGGCAACCGCATAGGACTGGAGCCGATGAAGGCGATGTTCCGTCCCGCCATGGCCAGATAGGGCTTGATCGATGTGTACGGCACAGCTAGCCGTTCAAGGTCGCCGTCGAGGCGCCTTGTCACCAAGGAATGCGACGGCCCCTGCTGGATGATGGCCGTGACCTGGGCATCCTGGAGTACGTAGGTGCGGTAGCCGAACTCCCAGGGAGCCGCCGCGACCTCGAACTTCCCCGTGATCACCGGTTCAGTACGGCCGTCGCGCCAGACGTACAGGTTCCACCAGCCGGAGCGGTCGGAGACGAAGTGCAGCACCCCGTCGCCGCTCCACTGCGGTTGGCACACCGACTCGTCGTCCCCTCCCGCGACCAACCTCGTACCGGTGAGGGTGCCGTCAGGCCGGATGTCGGCCAGCCAGAGCCGGGCGCCATCCCAGGGCATGAGCGGGGCGTTCCATGAGACCCAGGTCAGTTGTCTCCCGTCAGGGCTGGGCTCCGGGGACATGTAGAAGTCGTCGCCGGACGCGATGACCGTCGGCTCGGCGGATCCGTCACCGGGCAGGACGACCAGCTCATTGTGAACAAGGGTTTCCTCGTGTCGCTCCCGGACGGAGACCAGATTGTCCGTACCCGGCAGGAGGCGGAGGTCGGCGTAGCGGAGGGCTCCCTGCGAGGCGGGAGCGGGAGTCACCGGTACAGGGTGCAGATGGTCGCGTACGTGGTAGATCCGCTGGTTGACAGCGTTGCAGAACCACACATCCCGCTCAGTGGCCAGGTAGGCGCCTCCGCCGTACTCATGTACGTGGGAGGCGACGTGAAATCCCTCTGGCAGCACGTCCTGGCGGCCGTCGGCGGCGGTCCAACGTACGAGCACATCTCCGCTCGGCCGCCCTTCAATCCAGTAGATGGTCTCACCGACTGCTTGGACGGCGTCATAGGAGATGGTGGCGCTAGCAACAAGTTCGGCGGAGATAGGGCTCACTCTTGCCATGATCGAACGAAGTCGTCCAGTTCGCGAGCAACCGTGGGCTGCCTGTTCGCCGCGTGATCGCGGAAGCGTCGGACTCGGGACATTCCGGCGACTGATCCGCGTCTGGCGAATACGGTGACGGCTTCCTGGGCCAGCCGTACGGCCTCGTCGGATTCACCTTCTCCGAGTCGTGCCCGTGCCAGGTCCACGGTGAGTTCTGCCCTGCGGCGTACGCATGTGGTGGGAACGCCACCGATGGCGTCCTCGAAGGAACGGGCGGCTTGGGCGTAGCGGCCGAGTTCCAGCAGGCAGTCACCCTCGTAGCCGAGAAGTCGCTCACGGTCGAAGTCGTACATCCATTCGTCCCGCTCTTCACCGGCCCGTGCCAGGGCTCCGTTCGCCTGGTCGAGTTCGGCCAGAGCGGTCCGGCTGTCACCCGCGTGGGCGTGGGCGGTGGCACTCACGGCATGTAGCCAGGACCTCGTCACGCGGGTAACCGAGCGACCGGCCGTGTCCAGAGCCACTGAGGCGTGGTGCACGGCTTCGTCGGCCCGCCCGGCCGCGTCCGCGGTGACGGATCGGTAGGCGCTGACGTAGGACCGAAGTCCCTTGTCGCCCGCCTCGCCCAGGGCGTCCAGAGCGGTGGCGTACCGGTGTCCCATCGTGAAGTGATCGCCGAGGTCGAACCGGATCCACGCCGCGAACCCGGCGGCCTCCGCCGCCGCGTGGGCGATTCGCCGCCGCAGTCGGCCGGGGGCGGGGGCTTCCAAGAGTGAGAGCAGAAGAGCGAGGTGGCCATCGACCGGGACGAGCATCTCGGTCGACGTCAGCTCGTGGTAGAGGCGGCGCTGGTGAATGGTGATCACCTCGATGTCCTCTACCACGGTGGAGGTGATCGCCGAAGCGCGCTTGCCACACGTGCTGAGTCGCCCCCAGTCGATACCGGGATCCGGCGTCTCCGGGACGGGTCTCCGCGCGGCTTCGCTGCGGTGACGTAGATGGGCCTGTTCTCGGATGACACCGGGGAACATGCCGTTGAGCGTCCCGTTCGCGCCGAGTGCGGCATCGCACGCGATGACCACGGATTCAGAAGGGGCGACCGAAGCCCGCTCCACGGCACCGATGTGTTGCCAGGAGTATCCGGTCAACTCGCCGAGCTCCATCAGCGTGAGCGAGCGTGCTTTGCGTAGCTCGCGCATTCTGGAGCCCAGCGCGGCGAGCAGTGACGATTCGGGGTCGAGGACCTTGGCCGGCCGCCCGCGACCCCCTTTCCTCTCAGTAGCCATGCGCATACTCCCTGCTGTTTTGCTGTTCGTTGCGAGCAAATCAGGTCGTGCGGTGTGCTGTCAGCACCTTGAGCAGGCCGGATCGTGAGAGATGGACACCATGAGCACCGACTCGGTACGTGCCCTCGATCAGCTGAAGAAACTCGTTCCCGAGAACGCGGGTGACATCACCCAATCCCCTCTGGAGAAGACACTCCAGACGGTTTACCAATGGTGGGCGCCGTAAGTCCTTGCCAGGCCGCCAAGTGGGATCGACCCATCCAACAACACACAGATGGGCACGACCAGCGAGCTCAAGGTCATCACAAAAACGGCCCTGCCGGGCGAGTAGCGTCACCCGGCAGAGCCTTGATCGCACAGGAAGGTGCGACCCATGGCCAACCCTAGTAGAACCGTCAGGATCGTCAGGATCCGCTGGCATGCTGAGCAGCCGCCCTCGCCTCTGGGTTGTCGCTGGTGCGGTCATCCCCCGTACGCGCACGACGCCGCCAGCCTGCCGCATCGGCCCGGTCATCTGTGGGAGCAGCCCACCCCGGTCCAGGTCCGTACCCGCATGACGGCCCGGCGCCGCCTCGGGCTGTGCGGTCGGCTGCCCTCGGCCGTGCCCCCGGTGCAAACCGCACCCACCGCGCCGAACCCGTTCACCACCGTGACCGCGCGCCCGACGAGCCGTCCCTTCGCGGGTTCTCCCGCAGGCAGGGGACGCCACGCGCGACCGGCCGCGATGGGCGCGCCGCCGCACGGACAGCCGTCGTACGGACGGGAGTCGCCGGGTGTACGGCCCTGGCCGGGCAAGCGCGAGGCGTACCGGAAAGGGGTGACGGCATGAGCCCGCCACCCGTCGAAGCGACCGCCGAAACAACGGAAGACCTTTCCTTCGAGCCCGGGGAAGGGGAAGGCGACACCGGTGCGCCGACGCTTCGGTTCACCGGCTGGTGTCTCTGGTACGGCAAGGCCACCGAACGCTGGTGGGTGCTCTCCCCCGCCTGGTGCCGGGAGCGCGTCGGACTGATCGAGGCCGGCACCCTCTCCGAGCTGGTCGCGCGGATGCGGCACGTCGAGGACTTCCGTCCCCACCTCGCCCCCGAACAGCGTGAACGGCCACGGCGTCCTCTTCCTGGGACGGGCCGCCGAACGGCCGTTCCAGAGCCGCGGTCCGAAGGTGTCGGCGGCACCGAGGACGTCAGAGTCGCGGAAAGGGACGCCGAGGGCGGGAAGAGCATCGCGATCACGAGGAAGGGGGGTGGTGGGAATGGCAGGGCGACTCCTTTCCGTGCTCGTCGGCGCGTTCGCTGACCGGTTCCGGGCGACAGCCGACGACGCCACGGAACCGGCCCAGGCAGGTCCGGACCAGGCGGGAGCGGTATGGTCGCCGCACCTGGGCCACGTGCCCGGATGGTCGACGCCCTCGGGTCACGCGGGTCACGCGGGTCACGTACCCGCCAGCTCTCCGGTGATCTCTCAACGGTTCGGAGCCACCCGCGACCAGGTCAGGTCCGCGCGAAACTTCGTCGCCGAGATCCTCGGGGACGACCACCCGCTGTACGACGACGCCGTGCTTCTCACCAGTGAACTCGCCACCAACGCCGTCGAGCACCCCACCCAACCGGTCGATCCCAAAATCGCCGACGCTGGACCGGTCGAGCGGCCACGGGAGTTCGTCGTCACGGTGGCCTTCGTCCCGTACGGCGTGCTGGTCACCGTCCAGGACCCCGGCTCCGCGCGGATCCCCTGCGTGAGGAACTCCGGGCTGGAGGCCACGGGCGGCCGGGGACTGATGCTCGTCAACGACCTCGCGACCCGCTGGGGCTTCCACCGCGACGGCACCGGGACCGTCATCTGGTTCGAACTCACCTGACAGAACCGGCGTGGCGGCGCGAACCTGGAGAAGCCGCGCCGCCACGTCCTCAACCGACGAAGCCGCTTGCGCTCTTCGCTCCGCGATTGAGCCCCGATGGCGGCCATCCACACGGTGGTGAGCGCCTCATGGAATTCACGAATTCACTGATGGGCAGTCGGTTACGCAGCGGGGTCGACTCGGCCCTGCCGCATTGGGAGCCAGACTGGCGTGCTTCGGTGAGGCTGTCCAGCTCCGGTCAGAACAGCGGTCGGCACATCGAGATTTTTGACCGGTTCACCGCATCGGGTGAAGGTCGATTCTGCAAGTCCGTGCATACCCGGACACATGGAGATCATCATGGGGCTACGGTTCATCGGTAAGGACCCCGGCAGCGACAACGACCACTCGCCCACGGTGTGGCTCGACGAGGCGACCGGAGATCTCATCCTTCAAGGCTGGAAGATCACCGATGTGAAGACTCAGGCGGAGATCGGCGCCGTCCCCGAGAACGAGACGGTCATACGATTCCCTGTACGGATGATCCCGTTCGTTCTGGAGGCACGCGATGGAGACGGCTCCGGTCCCGGCGTTCAGTGAGCTGATCTCCGGCACCCAACGCTCGGCGGTCCATCTGGAGATGCGTGATGTCTACGATCCCGGCTCGCGCCGGTTCGCGAGCTGGCGGTCCGGCCATCGTGAGAATCCGGCGAACCGTGACGAGTGGTGGAACTCCTTTCACAGCGTGATCGCCGAGGCCGTCGCCCGCGGCGTCGAGGTGCGTCGCGCCCGTGTCGTGTCCGAGCCGGTCAGCGACTACGTCCGGTTCGAGTACGACGTCACCTTCTCCAACATCGCGGCCGGTGAACACGTGCGGTGGCTGCCTCGGCGCCGGGCTTCGGACCTGGCGCTTCCCGGCAACGACTTCTGGGTTTTCGACGGCCGCCTGGTCCGGCTCAGTCACTTCGCCGGCAACGGGGAGTTCGTCCAGGACGAGATGACAGAGAAGCTCGCTGTCGTGAAGCTGTGTGTCGAGTCCTTCGAACGGGTCTGGGAACGCGCCGCCGACCACCGCGACTATCGTCCCGCCTGACCTGCCGCTCCCTCGGCCGCATCGTCATGTCCTCGTCACCGTCGTCCAGCGTTCGGCAGGCCCGGGAAGCGCTGGCCGGGCGTCTTCGTGAGATCCGCCTCGACGCGGGCCTGTCCGCCCGGGCGCTGGCGTTGGCGGCGGGGTGGCATGAGTCGAAGACGTCCCGGATCGAGAACGCCAGGACCTCGCCGTCCGACAAGGACATCAGGACCTGGTGCGAAGTGTGCGGGGCCGCCGAGCAGGCGAGAGATCTGATCGCCTCCGCGCGAGCCGTTTCCTCGATGTACGTCGAATGGCGGCGGGTCCAGCGCACCGGCCTCAGACGGCTCCAGAAATCCTCCATCCCCCTGTACGAGCGGACCCGTCACTTCCGCTTCTATCACTCGCTCCTGATCCCGGGCCTGTTCCAGACTCCCGGCTACGCGACGGCGCTGATGGGAGCCATCACGGTCTTCCGGGAGATTCCCGACGACATCGAGCAGGCGGTCGCCGTCCGGATGGAGCGTCAGAAGGTGCTCCACTCCGGTGCGAGGTTCGCCGTCCTGGTCGAGCAGTCGGTGTTGCACTACCAGGTCGGCGACGCGGAGGTGATGGCCGGGCAGTTCGGCCACCTGATCGCCATGGCCGCTCTGCCCTCGGTCAGTCTGGGAATCATCCCGTTCGCCACGAGCGGGCGCCCCGTGTGGCCTCTGGAAGGCTTCAGCGTTTTTGATGACCTGCACATCGCCGTCCCGTCGGCGTCACCCGATTTCGGCGTCTTCAGGCTCGTCCGGCGCTGTCGGCCAGCCGCGCAGGCCTCGGCAGGTGCTGCTCCTGGTGGTAAGGCCGGGGTCAGCCGTCGCCCTGGTCCAGCGCGTGGCGCAGGTAGAGCTCGGGTTTGGCCAGGTAGCGGCGCCAGTGGTCGACCAGTTGGAGCTTGTCCCACTCGGTGGTGTGGATGCCGTGGTCGTCGAGTTCGAGGATCTGGGCGCCGGGCAGGCTGGCGAGGATCGGCGAGTGGGTGGCACAGATGATCTGGCCGCCCTCGCCGCGCACCCGGTTCATCAGGCTGAGCAGCCGCAGGGACGAGGTGAACGACAGGGCCGCCTCCGGCTCGTCCATCAAATACAGGCCGGGACCGGTCACCATCCGTTCGAGAACCGTGAAGAACCCCTCACCGTGTGACTGCTCGGCGAGGTCCTCCTCCCAGTAGCCGTACAGGCCGGACACATTGTTCCCCAGGTTGAACAGGGTTTCGGCGCGGAGGAAGAACCCTCGCCTCTTGAGCCGGGGACCGTGGATGAGCCGCAGCCCGAGCGAGGTCAGCTCGACGTCCAGGACCTCGCCGAGCAGGGTGGTCGCGGGCCCCCTGCTGGAGTACTTCGTCCCGGCCTTCCCTCCCTCGGAGTTGATCCGGCACACGTCGGCGACGGCCTCGACGATCGTGGACTTCCCCGAGCCGTTCTCCCCCACCAGGAACGTCACCGGGGCGGTCAATTCGACACCGTCGACCAGGTGCGCGACCGGGGGCAGGGTGAACGGCCACTCGCTGGGGTGGGGGTCGGGAACGCGCAGGTTTGTCATCAGCATCGTGGTCAGTATCGCCGATCGTGCCGGGGTAGCCGCTCGGGTACGGACGGGGATCAGCGGGGAGAATCCTCCGCGGCGCCTCTCGAACACCGTCGATCCGGCGGCGGGACTCGGCATGGCCGGCGCCCCGCGTCCGGCCTTGATCGGCGCCACCGGGATGACTAGCCTGATCGCCGTGCTACCGGAAGGCGGGGCCGAGGCGATCGCGTCGCGCGGAAGGGGCCCCGGCCACGACGAGCCGCTCGACCACGCCGCCATGGAGTTGGGGACCGACTGACGATGAGCGCGGAAGAGGATTTCAAGCGGGTCGGCGCCGAGCTGGCCGACCTGGGTGTGGGGATCTCCAAGATGATGGGGAGTCCCGCGCTCAAGGATCAGGCGGGGAAGGTGTTCGCGAGCCTGCAGCGCGACGGCGCGATGGTGTTCCGGCTGGTCAGGGACACCCCCGAACACGCAGCCGCGCTCCAGCTGACCGGTGCGTGCCTGTTCGACCCCTCGGGTCAGGGCAGGGAGATGAAGGACTGGGTGGTCGTGCCCCACTCCTCGGCCGGGCAATGGACGGATCTGGCCGAGGCCGCCCTCAGCCGCCCACGCTGACCACACGCTGCTCGGCAGGCCGGTCGAGGGTGTGCGTGGTTTTGTCGGACGTGTGCGGCAGGCTACCCGCGACCGGCCGGGGTTGGATCTATTGAGGGACGCACATGGCGCGCATGCTCCGCAGCATCGACGACGAGGTCTACGTGCAGTACGGCATGTTCACTCTCTCAGGCACCGACCTCGGGGAGGGGAGCAGCCCGGAGGGCTACCACTTCGTCGCCGAGATCCTCGGTGACGACCACCCGCTCCGCGACGACGCCGTGCTTCTCACCAGCGAACTCGCCACCAACGCCGTCGAACACTCCGGCAGTCGATCGCCACGGAAGCGATCGACGCCGAACCCGACGACACGAAACCGGCCGATGCCGAACTGGACGACACGGCCGACATCGAAGCGAGCGGCGTCGGAGCGGGCAACCGGACCGGGGAGTTCGTCGTCACGGTGGCCTTCCTCTCCCATGGTGTGATCATCACCGTCCAGGACTCCGGCTTCACCCGGATCCCCTACACCGGGAACCCCCGGGCGGACGCCACCGGTGGCCGGGGCCTCCTGCTCGTCAACGACCTCGCCACCCGATGGGGCTTCCACCGCGACCCCACCGGAATGGTCATCTGGTTCGAGCTCACCTGACAGACCGGCGTGGCGGCGCGGGCCTGGAGAAGCGCCGCCACCCTCAGGATCGATCGATCACGACTGGGCAGAACCGCCTAATGTCACGGAATGCGCGTTCGCCAGTATGTCTATTTCGCGTTGTTCAGCCGACACACCTCCGCGGAGGAGATGGCGAGGTGGCTGGGCATCGAACCTGACGAGATCACGGTCAGGGGAAGCCGCGGCGCCGAACCGGTCAGACCGATCAGCCACGCCTGGAAGGTCGTATGCCGCGAGCCCGGCCTGTCTGTCGACGAGCAGGTGTCTCATGTTCTGGAGCGGCTCCGGCCCCATACCGACCGCATCGCCGAGCTCGCCGCACGTCTTCGCGCTGAAAACGCCGAAGACGCCGAAGACGCCGAAGACGCCGAAAGCATTGAAGACGCGAAATACGGCGGCGCGGTCCTGGAGGTCGTGCGCTATCTCAACGATCACGAGGACGATCCCCGGACGCCCCTCTCGAACACCATGAACCCAGAAGCACTTCAGGAGCCCGCCCTGCTCGGCTGGCACCTCGACCTCGACGTTCTGCGCTTCCTGACCGCCACCGGTGCCGCCCTGGATGTCGATGAGTACGACATGACCTGACCCCTGTCGCTTTGGCCAGTGATCGACCTTCCCGAAAACCTGCGGCGTCGCGTTACAGGAAATAGGAAACTTGCCGGCATGGACAGCTTCGCGGACCGGCTCGACGGCGCATGGACGTGGTGGTCCGCCGCCATCAAGGAATCGCAGGACGGGCGCTGGGTTCGCAACGCCTTGGAACGTCAGGTGATCGAGGACATCATGGTCGCCACCAACCCTCTCCATGACGGACGGATGGCCCCGTTCACCGAGGACTCGTGGCATGTGCGTACCGGGCGGATCGCCAACTGGGCCGGTGTGCTCCGGTTGGCCGCCCAGGCAGGTGGATGGAAACTCCAACCCGTCGTCGGGCACAACCCGCCACACCCCGCGGGCATGGCCGAACTGCTGTCCGGTATCTATGCGATCGGCGAGCAGGGCGAGATGTGGTTGAACGAACTCGTCGAGGGCAAACCGCCACCGGAAAACGAGGTCGCCAAGGCCGAGGAATTCCTGACGGGGCCGGGAACCATCGAGGATCTTGAGCTGTTCTTCTACGACTGAGGACCACTCCTCCGGCCGCCGCGCTCCTCGGTGCCACGCCTTCCGGGCGCGGCGCCTTTCAGAGGGAGATGCCGGTGAGCTTCTCGCTGAGGTCCCACAGCCGGGTCGCGGAGTGCGGGTCGATCGAGTAGGGCATGACGCCGAAGGCGTGCGATTGCTGGGTTCGCACCCGTTCCTCGGCGAGGGCGACGGGGTCGTCACCGTCGGGGACGAGCGGGGCGATGTCGGAGTTCTCGCAGTAGACGCCGCCGAGTCCGTCGAGCTGCGGGCTGGTGGCGCACCACACGCTCGTCGCGGCGCCCTGCTGGGGGCTCTTCTTGTTGCGTGCCGGGTCGACGATCGGCTCGCCGTTCTCGTCGATCATGCCCATCCGCCGGAGGATCTCCGGGTCGGTGTACCGGACGAGCGGGGTGAGGATCCTGCCCGGGTGCAGGGAGAAGGCCCGGACGCCGTGGTCGCGTCCGCGCCGGTCGAGCTCGACGGCGAAGAGGTTGTTGGCCGTCTTCGACTGGCCGTACGCGCTCATCGGGTCGTACGGGCGGCGCTCGAAGTGCATGTCGTCCCAGACGATGCCGGACTCGCGGTGTCCCCACGACGAGACCGCGACCACCCTGGCGCCCTCGGCGCGCAGCAGCGCGGGCCAGAGCCGGAGCGTCAGCTGGAAGTGGCCGAGGTGGTTGGTCGCGAACTGGGACTCGTAGCCGCGCGCGTCGCGTGAGAGCGGGACGGCCATGATCCCGGCACTGTTGATCAGCATGTGCAGCGGCCGGTCCTCGCCGAGGAAGCGGTCGGCGAACGCGTCGACCGACGCGGGATCCTGGAGGTCCATCGGTTCGAGCTGGACGCCGTCGACGCCCGCGAGGGTCTCGGCCGCCTTCTCGCGGTTCCGTACGGGGACGACGACCGACGCCCCGGCCGTGCGCAGCGCGCGGACGGTCTCGACGCCGAGGCCGGAGTAGCCGCCCGTGACGATCGCGGTCCTGCCGGTGAGGTCGGCTCCGGCGACGATCTCGCTCGCGGTCGTCGCGGGGCCGTACCCCGTGCCGAGCGGGGTTTGCGGGGTTGATGTGGTCATGTGATCCCCTCCGGGACGTCGAGGCCGGTACGGCCGGGTTCGGTGTGACGTATGGGCTCTTTCGCGATGGCCCGTTGAAACGGAGGACACTCCGCTTCGCTTGGACCGACGCTAACGGAGGGTGCTCCGTTTAGCAAGTTCGTCGGGTTTCCCACCGGGAAGGCCGGGTGCCGGTAGGGCTGATCGCGAGGTTGAACGAACCCGGAGGATCGTCACTCGCCGGTCGGCGCTCGATGTTCGCGATCCTTTTTGCCTTGCTTGCACCGTTATGGGGTGGTTGGGAGGCCGTGGCACCTTCCATGGAGCGAATACGACGCCATCCGAACCGGCGGCTGACTCCTCGCTGGGTAGCGTTGGGAAAGCGCCGTCGGGGCCATGGCCCGACCCGATGTCACCTGAGCGCCGCGACGTATGCCATCCCGACCAGGTCGGGATCCTCGGCGAGCCGACGTCTCGCCTCGTACCAGCGAAGGGCCGTATTAATGTCCAACGCACGAAAGATCAAAAGCCATTTGTCCGAAGCGGTCAACGCTCATGATCTGCACTGGGTGGTCGAGTTCTACAGCCCGGACGCCGTCCTCGTCTCACCGGCGGGCATAGCGGAGGGGCGTGAGCAGATCACCTGGGTCTACGAGCAGTTCTTCAAGGGGTTTCCCGACCTTCACCTGACGACCTGGCTGGAGACTCCCTGCGACAATCCCGTGGTCGCGGAATGGACGCTCACCGGCACTCACATGGGGCCTTTCCTCCTGCCCGACGGACGCGAGGCGGAGGGAACCGAACGTCGCATCACCATCCGCGGTTCGTGTATGGCTCACGTCGCCGACGACCTGATCGTGACGCACCGCGAGTACTTCGACCAGCTGGAGCTGTACAGCCAGCTCGGCTTCGGCCTGACCAAGCTCGCTCTTCCCGCCGCTCAGGTCAGGACCGCCTAAGCCACCGGACCGCCTGAGCCAGGGCCCTGGGTCAGGACTGCTCGGGTCAGGTGCTCCCCCGGGCCGGTCGCGCGGGCGATCGTCCGGCAGGCTGAGGGTGGTCACGAGCCCGTCGCGGAATTCCCGGGCAATCCGGGTGCTCCGGGTACTCCAGGTGCCGGACAGGGGAGCCGGTCCCTCCCCTGGGACCAGCCCCCGTCTCGACGTCTCGACGCGGAAGGACTTCACACTGGCTCGGGACGAGCGCGATTCCTTCGCGACGCGGTGATGACGACCGCCGATACGCTGGGCCCCCGTGATCCAGCGCTGACACGAACATCGTTCGGCATAGGCTGGGGTCCTGTGAACCTGCAAGCTTCCAGGGTGCTGTGAGGGCGTGGTGGATGCGGACGATCCTCTTGCAGGCCGAGGGCTCCAGCGCCGAACCCGCCGTCATCGAGCTCTCCCCGGGCCGCGAGATCACTTTCGGTCGCGGGACGGCGGGCGTCCCGGTCGACTTCCTGCTGGACAATCCGGGGGTCTCCCGGCGGGCCGGGATCATCTGCGCCATGGAGGACTACTGGCTGCTCACCAACCTCAGCCATGACTCCACTCTGGTCGTGGAGAATCCCGAGGGCGGAGGGGAGTTCCTCAAGGTGGCTCCGCGGCGGGTGGCGGCGCCCGTGCCGTTCGAGTTCGCCCGCGTGGTGCTCCCGGTGGCGGGCGGCGCCTGCTCCTTCCTGGTGTTCGCCTCGCAGCACAGCTTCATCGACCCCGACGCGCCCGAGACCCTGGCGGTCGGCGAGCCGACGATCTCCGGCTTCTCCCTGGACGAGACGGCGAAGTACTTTCTCGTGCTGGTCGCGCTCTGCGAGCCGCGCCTCCGCGACGGCGCGTCCTCGATCATCCCGACGGTGCCGGAGGTGCTGGAACGGCTGCGCGAGGTCCCCGGCTGCGCGGGACTGACCCGCACCGCGGTCAACTTCCACATCGACTATCTGGCGCGTACGAAACTGCGCGTCAAACCGTCGTCCGGTTCGCGCAAGGCCGACTGGCAACGCGCCGCGCTGGTCTCCGTCGCGCTCCGCTTCGACCTGGTGCGGGAGGAGCACCTGCGGCGGCTGAGCACGTGATCGTCGCGGCTGACGCCCGGCCCGGTTCCGCGCACCCACCCGGCCCGGCCCTCCGCGCGCGCGGCCGTTCGCCCCGGTCTCCCGTACGGGCATGACCGGGGTTTCCGTACGGCACGACCGGCGCCCGGTCTCCGTACGAGTGGGCGCCCGGTCTCCCCGTGCGATCACGGCTCGTATTCGGCCCGGTGCTTCCGCACCCGTTCGACGAACGGCCGGATGCGTTCGGGGACCCCGTTCTCCTCGCGGACCACGTCGTCGGAGGAGCGGAACGCCGCGGCCCCCAGCAGGCCGGGATCTCCTGGCACCCCGGCCATCAGGGGGAGCCGTACGCACATGTAGCGGCCGACGGCGGGGATGGTGTCCTCGGGCGAGAAGGGCGGGGTGGGGACGACGCCGCGGCGGTCGACGGGCAGGTAGTACTGCAGCACGGACGGCGTCCAGCGCGCGAGGCCGTACTCGTTGTTGGCCGCGTCGAACAGCTCCGCGTCGAAGTCGCTCTCCGCCTTCAGGACTCCGGCGATCAGGGCCGGGCTCAGACCCGGCTCGTCGCACATCGTCCCGGCTTCGACGATCAGGGCGCGGTACTCCGGGGGGATGTCGGAGTCGGAGCGCAACCAGCGTCCGTACGGATCGGCCACGGAGGAGTCGACCATCCCGGCCCCCGAGACACCGGCCAGCACCAGCAGGGCCGCGGCCATCGCTCCCGCCGTCCGCATGCCCGTCCGCCGGGGCGAGGCCTCGACGGTGCCGGCCAGCACCCGCGCCCGGTAGAGCTGGCGGGCCGCGCTGGGCCGGAGCCTCGCGTCGGGGGCCAGGCAGTCGGCCACCCAGGAACGCCAGGCCTCGGGCAACGAGGCCGGGAGCGTGAGGGGCCGCTCGCCGGCCGCGTACTCGGCGGCGGCGACGTAGCGCGCGCGGGCGGTCGGGGCACTGAAGGGAAGATGGCCGGTGAGCAGCTGGCATGCCGTCACACCGAGCGCCCACACATCGGCCGAGGCCCATACGGCGTGTCCACGCTCGGTCAGGGGCTCACCCCAGCGCTCCGGGGGCACGTGGTCCACCGACCCCATCGGGGGAAGGTAACCGTGGGTCCCGTCCATCTCGGTCGCCAGGCCGAAGTCGGCCAGACGCGCCGAGCCGTCGGCCATCACGAGCACGTTGTTGGGCTTGAGGTCCCCGTGCACCCACCTCTCGGCGTGCATGTGCGCTATTCCCTCGCAGATCTCGGCGATCAGCCTCGGCGCGTCGGGAACGGCGCTTCCCCCTCGAATCAGATCGGCCAGCGAACGTTCCGCCAGGTCCATGACCAGAACGCACGCGCCGTCGAGTTCGGGATTTTCACTGTCGTCGACAACGAGCGTTTCGCGTAGCCGAATCAGCCGGGAATGCCGCAGCCTGCTGTGCAGGCGTATTTCCCGCTGCGTCATGTCCGTGAGATATTTCAGCTGGCGCCGGGTGACCGTGCCCGTGGGCAGGAATTTCAACGCCGCGCGTGTCGCGCCCTCACCGTCTCGAAGCCCGTCTCGGAGCCCGTCCGGAATCCCGTCCCGAACTCCCAGGTAGACGCTCGCCCAGCTCCCCGTGGCGATGGGTTTGCCGACCTTCCAGTCACCGACGCGATACCCTCGGGGAACGCTGACCGCCCATCCCTCGGTGTTCACGGGCCTCCCGCCTCCCGGCATTTCCCAGCCGGGATCGTCAGAAAAAGATCTATGAAATTAGTTATCACAACTCGCGAGGGCGGGTGAAATCAGAAAATGCTCTTCCCTGCCCCCCGGAAGAACCCCGGACGATCGGGTCCGGAACCGCGAGAACGACGTCTCGCCATGCCGGGCGACCGGCACAGGAGAGGCGTCCCGTTTTCCGAAGACCCTCCGGCCGTCGAATTTTCGTTTCCTTCCCCACCGGATATTCGACGGCGCCGGTATCGCCGCGCCGGGAATCGGCTTCAGGGAGTACGGGCCGGGCCTATGCCGTTCAGAACGGTGGTGACCAGGTCCTCGACGAACCCGGGTGGGACCTCCAGGGCGGTCGCCGCGCCACCGCCGAACAGGTGGGGCAGGACCAGCTCGTGGCAGGCGCCAATGATCATGGTTGCGGCGGCCTCGGCGTCGGCCTCCGGGGCCAGGCGGCCGAGGTCTCGTTCGGCGCGCAGGTACGCGGCCAGGTCCGCGCGCAGTCCCCGGCCGCCCGCCGTCGGGTTGGGCAGGTTCGCGAACCGGAGGAGAACCTCCGGGCGGCCGACCAGGCCCGCGAAGGAGGGCAGGATCGCGGCGTGCAGCGCCAGCCCCTGGGTGACGTAGGCGCGCAGGTTGTCCTCGACGGTGCCGCTTCCGGCCCTGGTGGGCCGCTCGCCCAGCCCGCGCTCGACGCTCCGGACGTGAGCGTGCAGGGCGAGCGCGAGCAGCTCCTCCTTGCCCTCGAAGTGGTTGTACAGCACACCGTCGGCGACCCGGGCCTCGCGGGCGATGTCTCGCACGGTGAGCCCCGCGGTGCCGCGCCGGGCCATGAGGCGTACGGCGGCGGCGACCAGGTGCTCGCGCAGGCTCTGATCGCCCTCGCCGTCACGCAGGGCCGCTGCTTTTCTCGGGGACATCACATCGCATCGTAGTGACCGCTGGGAACGGATGATCGTTCAAGGCGCGCTCCGGGGTGGGTGACGGTCAGGGGCGGGTGGCGGTGATCAGCCAGGCGGCGCCGCGCAGTCGTACGGCGTCGGGCTCCTCGTAGGGCCGCAGTGCCGCCGTGAGCGCGTCGAGGGCTCGGGCCGCGGCGTCCTCGCCGACCTGGCCGAGGGTGAAGCGGACGGGACCCCACGCTCCGAGGAAACCGGCCGCGTCGACGGCGTCCCTGCCCCACACCTGGGGCGCGTCGACCGGCGTGGAGGTCACCTTCTCGAAGCCCGCGCCGGTGAGCACCTCGCGGACGCGGACCGGGTCGGCCAGCGACTCCGGACCGGCCGACGACTCCGGACCGGCGGAACCGGGCCCGGCCGGGGTGGGGCTCGGCGGCAGGTGCTCGGCCATCGCCGCGAAGACGATGTCCAGGTCGTTGTCCGCCATTCTCCGCAGGGACAGGACGGCCAGTCGCCCGCCCGGTCGCAGCGCGCGGCCGATGTTGGCGAACGCGGCGACCGGATCGGCGAAGAACATGATCCCGAACCGGCTCACGGCCACGTCGAAGCCCGAGGCGGGGAAGGGGTGGATCTGGGCGTCGCCCTCCTCGAACGCCACGTTGGCGACCCCCTCCTCGGCCGCACTGGCACGCGCCCGCCGCAGCATCGGCGCCGACAGGTCGATCCCGGTGGCCCGCCCGAGTCGCGCCCGCCCGGCGGCGAGGCGCGTCACCTGCCCGTTGCCGCATCCGACGTCGAGCACGCGGTCCCGGTCACCGATGGCGGCCGCCGCGAGCAGGTGGTCGTTGAACCCGCTGTTCACGGCGTCGTACCGGGCCTGGTGATCGGCCCAGTGGCTCCCTTCGTAGCCGTTCCACGCTTCCGCCTGCTCGGTGTTGACGATGGAAAGCATCGAGTCCCTCCCGTGGAGTCCAGGACGTCCCGAACGGCTCCCCGGCTCCGGATCGCGACATCCCTGCTATGAACGCTTGTTCATGAATGCTCGTTCATGATGAGGACACCGGACGGGAGATGTCAATTCCCGACCCGCCGTACGCCCCCGGGGGTACGGCGGGTCAGGGGTTCAGGACGCGGGCTTCTCGTCGGTCCAGCCGGCTTCGAGGATGGTCTGGGAGTGCCACACCGTGCCCGGCTCGAATCCAGCCTGCAGGCCACCCGGCCGTACCACGACGCTGTCCCTGGCCAGCGCGGTGCCGGTCGCCTCGTCGAAGATCAGGCGGTTCCGCAGGACTCCCTCGGGGCCCTTGGCGTCCGCCTTCCCCCTGACCCGCTCCTCGATGGCGACCGCGCTGCCGGTGCGGCCCTCCGCGTCGGTGACGTCGCGGGAGACCTCGGCGGTCTTGAGGTCGGCCAGCATCCGGAAGGCGGCGCCGCGCACCCGCGGGGTGACCGGCATCTCGGTGATCAGCCCGATCGCGACGGAGAACAGCCAGGCGTCCGACGACATCGGGGTGTCCGCCTCGGTGCCGGTCCCCTTGTACGCGCGCAGCAGCCACGCCTTGAGAGCGCCGGGGTCGTCGGGCAGGCCACGCAGGTCCTTCATGGTGACGTTGCGGCCCAGCCAGAACACCTTGTCCCCGTCGACGAGCGGGGAGCGGTCGTCCTTCGCCTCTCCCGGTTCGGTCGAGACGACGTACCCGCCGTATCCGCCGCTCCCCTGCTTGCCGGGGACCTCGACCTTGATCCTGGTCGGCGAACCGGCCCGCCGCCAGGCCGCCTCGTCGTCCGGGCTCGCGGGCCGCGCCCCGAGTGACCGCGTACGGAACCACTGCTCCCCGCCGGTCGCGAGCGGGGTCCAGCCCTCGTTCCTCGCCAGCTCGACGACGGTGTAGTCCCCGTCTGCCGCCTCGGACAACATCCGGGTCACCGACGCGGTGTGCCAGTAGGCGCCGGTCGTGTCCGGCTGGCGGGCGGCCCCGTGGGCGGCGGCGAGCAGGATGGACCGGCTGGAGAGCTCGACCCGCGAGGCGGAGGCCGTCGGGCTGGAACTCGCCGAGCTGGAACTCGCCGGGCCGGAGGCCGTCGAACCGGGGACTTCCGGGCCGGAGATCGCCAGGTCCGGGTTCGGGCGGGCGGGGGACGCGTCCGGGACCGTGCCGCCGGTGGCGGAGATCGTGACGGCGACCGCGGTCACGGCCGCGGCGGCCCCGGCGAGGCCGAGGCCCCACCCCGGGCGGACGACCCCGCGCCTGGCCGGTGCTCTCCGGGGCCCCGCCATGGCGCGGGAGAGCTCGGCGGCCCGGGTACGCGGATCGACCGGGGTGTCCCCCAGGTGCCCGGGGCGTGCGGCCCGCAGCTGATCGATGGGGTTCATGACCACTCCTCGCTGAGGTTCCTCATCCGGGGTCCGGGGTACGCGGCGGTGTCCATCTCCCGCTTGAGCCGCTTGCGCGCGCGGTGGAGCCGTACCCGGAACGCGGTCGGGGAGCAGCCGACGACCCGCGCCGCGTCGCGGGGGGAGAGCCCCTGCCAGGCGGTGAGGATCAGGAGCTCCCGGTCGTCCTCCGACAGCTCCGTCAGCGCCTTGAGCACGCTGAGCCGCTCCGCGACCTGCTCGGCGACGTCGTCCTCGATCCAGGTCCGCAGCTCGGCGCTGATCGCGTCGCGCCGGACCTCCGCCCGGACGTTGTCGCGCAGCACGTTGCGGGCCACCCCGAGGAGCCACGGCAGGGCCGGCTCCGGCACGTCCTCCAGCCGCCGCCAGGCGATCGCGAACGTCTCGCTCACCACCTCGTCCGCCACCTGCCGTCCCGCCCTGCTGACCACGTAGGCCCAGACACGCTGCCGGCACTCGTCGTACATGCTGGTGAACCGCTGCGAGTCGTCCGTCACCGCCCGCCCCCTTCGTGTCGGATGTGTTGTTCTGACACCGGGAAATGGCCGGGGCCCCTCGTTTGTTACCTGCCTTCTTCACGAGAAATGGTACGAAACATCACAAATCAGGAATCGCCCCTGTCCGGGACCGGGGCGGCGGGCCCCTGAGGACCGCCCTCCGGCGTGTCAGCACCTCGTCCCCGCCGAGGGGAGCACGCGGTCGGTGAAGTAGCGGTCGATGTGGGCGCGGGCGCAGGGGTTGAAACCGTAGAGCGTGTGGCCGGGTCCCTCGTGGCGGACGGTGACGCTGCCCGGCACCTGCCCGAGCACCCGCTGGACGGCGTCGGACTCGCCCCAGGCGCCCGCGCCGAGCATGGGCGGCAGGCCCTTCGGCAACGGGGCGGGCGGGTTGGTCACCTTCACCGGCCAGCCGACGCAGCCGAGGGTCCCGGTCGCCAGGGTGTTGGCGGTTCCCGCGTTGGGCGCGACCTTACGCAGCCGGGCGATCATCGCCTCCAACTCGGCGCGGCCGGCGGGACGGGGCCAGTCGACGCACTCGGTGACGCCGGTCGACTGGTCGGGGTAGCGGGCGCCGCGCTCGGGCACGAAGCCGGAGGCGTCACCGCCGGCGGCCGCGCGGATGTCCCGCGCCAGCTCCGGCCACGCCCCGGCGCCGCCCCTGGCCGCGCTCACCGCGAAGGCCTGCAGGTCGCGTCCGTCGTACGCGATCCCGGCCTTTCTCGCGGGGATCGGCGCGCGGTCGGCCCCGGCGACCAGCTTGCGCCACCTCGCGGGCACGTCGCGGCACTTCCCGGCGGCGGCGCACCAGTCGAAGAAGCGGCCGAGGGCCTCCTCGTTGCTCCGGGCCATCGCCTCCATCTCTCCGGCCCAGTCGGCGGCGCTGTGGTTCCACGTGCCGTCGAGCACCATCGTGCGCACCTGGCCGGGGAAGAGGCGGGCGTAGTCCTGCCCGTAGAACCCGGCGTAGGAGGCGCCGTAGAAGTTGAGCTTCGCGCCGCCGAGCGCCTTCCTGATCGCCTCCATGTCCCTGGCGTTGTCGGCCGAGCTCATGTTGGCGAAGAACTCGGGATCCTGGTTGCGGCAGGCCTCGGCGTAGCCTCGGTTGGTGTCGGAGAGCCGCCCGAAGTCGGCGTCGTCCTCGGGGAACGGGGGCAGCGGGACGCGTGTCCAGGTGCACGGCAGGCCGGTGCTCAGGCCGCGGAACTGCTCGCCGTAGCCCCGGGTGTCCCAGGTGACGATGTCCATGCGCTCACGGAGCCCGTTCCACGAGTTCTGGGACTGGGTGATCGCGATCCCCGGCCCGCCGGGGCCGCCGTAGGCGATCAGGACGGAGCCCTCGGAGGTGCCGGTCGCCTTCAGGCGGCCCAGCTTCAGGGTGATCTCGCGCCCGTCGGGCTTCTGCCAGTCGACGGGGACCCGCAGGTCGGCGCACTCCATCCCGATCTTGTCACCCGGGCAGGCGCTCCAGTCGAGGGGGTCTGTCTTCGGCGCCTGTACGCCCGAGCCGAGGAGCGTCAGGGCGATGGCGATTGACGTCAGCATGACGGCCACGATCTCCGACCGGCTGGCCCGGCCACATCGGATCCCGGTCTGATTCCGGAGACGGCGAATCAGACCGGGGGATGTCATCCCGCGAGGGTTCACGCCTCCCGGCCGGTGAAGGCGAGGGCTCAGGCCTCCCAGCCGGCGGGAGCTCAGGCCTCCCAGCCGGCGGGGGCTCAGGCCTCCCGGCCGGCGGGGGCTCAGGCCTCCCGGTCGGCGAAGGCGAGGCCGCGTTCGGCGAGGGCCTCGCGCAGGAGGCGGACGGCCTTGGGGCCCACGCCGTGCAGCCGCAGGAGCTCCCGCTCGGTCAGGGAGGCCACCTGGGCGAGCGTCGTGTAACCGGCCTCGGCCAGGGCCCCGCGCGCGGGACGCCCGATGTTGGCGGGGATGTCGACGAGGACGTCGTCCGAGTGCGGGGTCGTCATGATGCCTCCTTACGGAACGGGCGGCCGGGCGCCCGGCGGTGCGGGGAACCCCTCGCCACGGGGAACCCCTCGGCTCGGAGAATCCCTGGCGCGGGAACACCCCGTCACGGGAATCCGGCTTCGTGGGAGTCCGGCTTCGCGGGAACACGCGGCGCGGTGGCGCAAGTCTCGCATCCCCCCACGACAGAATCGGCGGGACGGGACGGGACGGGACAGCGCCGGGTGGCCACCGACACTCACGTGACCTCGGGAAGGCCGGTCCCCGCCGGGAACCGGAGCCGGGTTTGTCAGATCTCCTTGAGGAAACCGGCGTCTACCGCGAAGTCCGCTCCGGTGGTGCTCGCCGAGCGCGGCGAGACGAGCAGGGCGACCACGTCGGCGACCTCCCGCGGCTCGACGAGACGGCCGGTGGTGAGCCTCATCATCTCCACCGCGACGCTGTCCAGCACGGTGTCGCGATCGGTTCCCGCCTGCGCGGCGATGATGTCGGCCGCGCCGCCCTCCTCGGTCCACCACGCCGTCCGGACGGGCCCCGGTGACACGGTGTTCACCCGGATCCCCTGCGGCGCGAACTCCTCCGACAGCGCCTTGGTGAGATTGCTCAGGCCCGCCTTGGCCGCGTTGTAGTCGACGTTCATGGGGGCCGGCAGCCGGGCGCCGCCCGAGGAAACGTTGACGATCGCGCCGCCGCCCCGCCGGAGCATCACCGGGACGGCGGCACGGACGGCCCGTACGACCGAGAACAGGTTGAACTCGAACATCGCCCGCCAGTCGTCGTCCGTGGGGGTGAGGAACGAGAAGCGCGGCAGGGCCGCGCCGGGCGGCGGGCCACCGGCGTTGTTCACCAGGATGTCCAGCCCGCCGAACGTCTCCACGGCCCGCGCCACGACCAGGGCAGGCGCCTCGGGGTCGGTCAGGTCCGCCGGTACGTGGAGAAGGTCGGCGCCGCCGAGCGCGTCCAGCTCCGGGGTGCTCCTGCGCGAGGCGGCCACGACACGGGCCCCCTCGTCGAGCAGGGTACGGGTGACGGCCAGGCCGATGCCCTTGGAGGCACCGGTGACGACCGCGACACGGCCGGAAAGCTGCAGGTCCATGGAGTAGCCCTCTCGTCGTCGGGCCCCGTACGGAGGCGGGGGCCCTGCACGCGAGCAAAGCTATGGCGGGCACGCGATCCCGGGCTGGCAGGATTCAGACCGGCAATTCCGGCCGGATTCGGACCTCTCATCCGGCGTCCGGACGGGTGCTCATACCCGCCCGGACGCTCACACCCGGCGAACGCGGCGCCGCGGCAAGGGCTCCCGCCGCGGCGCGCGCTCGTTCGTCAGCTCGCGTAGGCCTCCAGCTCGAAGATGCGGGCCGCGGTGTCGCTGTCGTTGGTCGGGGTGATGACGTTGAGCCGGACGTACCGGGCGGTGACGGGTGTGATGGTGTGGGTGGTGACGTTGGCGGTGTTGCCCCGGGCGCTCACGACGTTCGTCCAGGTGGTGCCGTTGGTACTGACCTGGAGGTCGAAGTCGCGGGTGTTCCAGGCGGTCTTCTCGCCGCCCGCGCCGGAGTGGCGCAGCACGAACCGTCCCACCTGCGTGTTCGACTGCAGGTCGACCTGGAGCCACTTGCCGGCGCCCAGCGCGCACCACTTGTCGGAGTTCCCGGCCGTCCAGCTGCCGTTGACGGCCTTGGCGGGAGCCTCGTTGGCCGCGCACTGGTTGCTCGCGGTGGCGGGCTTGTTCAGCGCGAGGTTGGTGACCGGCTGCGTCGTCTCGGGGACGTACAGGCGGATGTCGGTCAGGCTCGCGCTGCCCTCGTAGACGTTGGTGTAGAGGTCGCCGATCACGAAGTAGTCGGGGTACTGGGACCCGGCCGGCCACTGGTTCGGCCACGACGCGCTGCCGTTCACGTCGTTCTGGACGAGGGTGGCGTTGTAGCGGCCGTCGTACTCCTCGGGCTTGACGTTGTAGTGCCAGATCGGCGCGTTGTTGACGATGAAGGGACGGTGGAAGCGGATCGTCTTCTGCCCGACCCTGGCGAAGTTGCCGCTCGCCTCCAGGACGTAGCCGGTGGCGTCGCGCTCGATGGCGAAGGTGTAGGACTGGTTGGGCATCAGCTCGGGCTGGAGCTCGGCCGCCGACGACAGCTGCTGCTCGGCCACGCCGCCGGAGCAGCTCGTCATGAACCACTGGGAGTTGCCCGCGAGGCCGCCGGGTCCCGGCGTCCAGTTGGGCAGGCCGCTGATCCACATGTTGACCGTGTTGAAGTTGCCGTCGCGGTAGTTGTAGTACTGGTTGGTGTTGGAGTTGCAGACCCGCCCGCCGGTGCCGCCGCCGACCCGGTCGGGGTGCTGGGAGAAGGAGTCCATCAGCACCTTGCGGCGATAGTGCCAGAAGTGGTTGTTCCTCGGCGCGGGGTTGGCGAAGTCCACGATCGACATGAAGTGGAAGCCGTTGTAGCCGTACGGGCCCGACCGCACGTCCTGCCACTCGCAGTAGGGCGCCGCGGCGTTGCCGCTCCAGCCGGGGCTCCGGGAACCCTCGCCCCACGGGTGCTGGGTCTTGCATCCCTGGGTGCCGTAGCCGTTGACCTTGCCGTCGTACTCGATCGAGCCGTTCCGCTTGCCGCCGAAGTCGATGGTCTTGAGCTTGTACTCGACGCGATACTGGTCGGGCAGCTTGTTGGTGGGCCGGAAGATCGCCCCGCCGGTGTGGTCGGGCACGTTCAGCACCGCCGCCGGAGCGCCGCCCACCGTCGCGGTGGTGATCGACGGCGGCGACTCGATGACGCCGTCCTTGTTCCAGTCACGGGCCGAGAGCGAGGCCGTCAGCCAGCCGCCCTGGCCGACCGGGAACTCCTTGCGGTAGGTGGCGAAGGAGTTGAACGCGGTGGTCCAGGCGGGCCCGTAGTCGTTGCGGTACCACTGGCCCGAGTCGTCCATGATCGTGTCGAACGGGGTGGTGTGGTTCTCCCTCACCCATGGCGCGTTGCCCGTGTTGATGGGAGACGAGAAGTTCTCCGAGTGCAGCAGGGTCCAGGCGGCGGCGCTCTTCGCCGCGCCCGCCTTGCTCTCCGCGCCCGCCTTGGCCTGCGCTTTCGGAGTGGCCGGGGTGCTCTGGCTGCTCTGAGTGCTCGGGGTGCTCGGGGTGCTCGGACTGCTCTGAGTGCTCGGGGCGCTCGGACCGGGATTACGGGTCCCGGCCGGTGCGGCGGCGGTCTCGCCTGTCGCGGGGGTGCTGACCCCGAACGAGGTGAGTGCCACGACGGTCGTGGTGACCGCGGCGAGGGCCGCCTTGCGCGCGGCCCCTCTGACGTTTCTTCGCATGGGTTACGTGCCTTTCACTCGACGAGTAAGGCGTTGCTCGTGCCTGAACGCGACCCGCGCCCTCGCGGGTGTTCGCACCTCCGTTCCGGTGCCGGGCGACCAGGGGTGGCGTCGCCGACCGCCACCCCGCCGCCGTTCACGACCGGCCGTGCTCCACGGGCCGTCCCCCCGGACGGCCCGGGGTCAGAAGCCGCCCTTCGGGTCGAGGAACTCGGCCGCGTTGTCCTTGGTCACCCTCGGGGAGGGCACCACGGTGTCCTTCTCGACCTTGGCGCCGCCCAGGATCTCGACCGCCCGGTCCAGCCCCTTGGCGCCGATGATGTCCGCGTCGTTCAGGCCGGTCACCAGGTAGTTGGTCCCGTCGAGGATCGCCTTGAGCGCCTCGGCCTGGCCGTCGACGCCCGCGATGACGATCTGCTCGGACTTGCCCGCGTCCGCGATGGCTCGCTGCGCGCCCAGGCACATCGCGTCGTTCTCGCAGAACACCGCGACGAGGTCGGGGTTGGTCGCCAGCAGGCTCTCCATCACGGTCAGGCCGCCGTCGGAGCCCCAGTTGCCGAAGTCGGGGGCCTCGACGAGCGTGATGCCCGCGGTGCTCCCGAGCACCGACTTCACGCCCTCGGTACGGGCCAGACCGATGCTGTTGTCGGCGGGGCCGCCCTTGATGATCGCGACCTTGCCGCCCTTGGGCAGCTTCTCGGCGAGGAACTGGCCGTTCTGTACGCCGATCGCCTTGTTGTCCGGGCCGATCCAGCTGGTGTACTCGCCGGTCTGGAACTTGCGGTCCACCAGGACCACGGGCTTGTTCGCCGTCTTGGCCGCGTTGAGCGCCGCGGGCGCCGACTCCAGCGGGCCGCCGGAGATGATGATGGCGTCGACGTTCTTGCTCAGCAGGTCCTCGACGTTGGAGGCGAGCTTGGCCGCGTCGCCGTTGGCGTCGGTGCTGATGATCTCGATCTTGCCCTTCTTCTTGGCCTGGGCGGCGATCGCCTTGTCCATGCCGCTGAAGTAGGGGCCGCTCAGCATGAAGTTGGCGACGCCGATCGTGTAGGAGCCGTCGCCGGAGGCGGAGGCGGCGGTGGTGGGCTCGCTCCCGCTGGAGGAACAGGAGGCGAGGCTGAGGGCGAGAAGGCCGGTGGCCAGCAGGCCACTGAATTTTCTGACGTTCATTTCGGTATACCTCGGGGGGTGTCGTGGAGCGGGTACGTCAGGCACGCGCCTGGTTGGCGCGCTGGACGAGGATGACGGCGATGATGATCAGTCCCTTGAGCACCTGTTGCCAGAAGCTCTGCACGCCGTACAGGTTGAGGAGGTTGTTGATCAGTACGAGGACCAGGACGCCGCCGAAGGTGGCCCTCGCCGATCCGCGCCCGCCCGCCAGGCTCGCCCCGCCGATCACGCACGCGGCGATCGCGTCGAGCTCGAAGGCGACCCCGACGCTCGGCTGGGCGATGCCCACCCGGCTGGCCAGGATGACGCCCGCCAGACCGGCGCACGCGCCGCTGATCGTGTAGGCGAGGATCACGTGCCTGCGCACGTTGATGCCCGCGAGCCGCACGGCCTCGGCGTTGCCGCCGATCGCGACGATGGAGCGACCAGCCGGGAAGCGCGTCAGGAACAGGCCGCCCGCGAGGAACACGGCCAGCATGATCACGGTGCTCAGCGGGACGGGGCCGAGCATCGCCGAGCCGAGCGTGAGGAACGCCGGGTCCTCGGGGGTGATCGGCACCTCGGAGTAGACGAACGCCAGACCCCTGATCGTGGTCAGCGCCGCCAGGGTCACCACGAAGGGCGCCAGCCCGAACCGGGCCACCAGCACGCCGTTCACCAGCCCGAACCCGATCCCGCAGGCGATGCCCGCGAACGTCGCCATCGGGATGGGCAGGTCGGAGACGAGCCCGGCGGTGACGATGCCGGAGAAGGCCACCACCGACCCGACCGACAGGTCGATGCCGCCGGTGAGGATCACCACGAGCATGCCGTACGCCAGCAGGCCGGTGGTGACCATCTGCTTGAGCAGGTTGGTGAGGTTGGTCGGGGTGAGGAAGGTATCGGAGGTGAGCGCCGCCACCGCGACGAGCGCCACGATGAGCGTGACGAACGCGACCTGCGCGGTGAGGTCCCGGCCTGCCAGGACCAGCCTGGGGAACCTGCCGTAAGCCGGGGCCGCCGGGGCTGGGGTTGTACGGGTCATGCCGTGAGTCCGATCGAGTGGGCGAGGATCTCGTCCTCCGTGGTCTGGTCCGAGCGCAGGTCACCGGTGATGCGCCCCTGGTTCATCACGAGCACCCGGTCGGTGGCGCCGAGCACCTCCGTCAGGTCCGAGGAGATGAGCAGGACGGCGAGCCCCTGCCGGGCGAGGTCGTCGATCATCCGGTAGATGTCGACCCTGGCCGCCATGTCCACGCCGCGGGTCGGCTCGTCGAGGATGAGCACGCGCGGCTCGGCCAGCAGCCACTTGGCGAGCACGGCCTTCTGCTGGTTGCCGCCGCTGAGGTTGACCACCGGCATCGAGGCGCACCCCGGGGGCTGGATGCCCAGCCGGTCGATCATGTCGGTGACGTTCCTGCGCCTGAGGCCCGTGTCGATCAGCGGGCCCCGGGTGGCCGAGTACAGGGTCGTGAGCGTGATGTTGTCGAGCACGCTCATACCGAGCACCAGGCCGGTGCGCTTGCGGTCCTCGGTGACGAGCGCGAGCCCGGCCGCGATGGCCTCGGCCGGCGTACGGAACCCGACGGCACCGGACCGTCCGCGCGCCCGGTCGATGGAAACGGCCCCGGACGCAGACCCGGACCCGGACGCAGACGCGGACCCGGACGCAGACGCGGACCCGGACGCAGACGCGGACCCGGACGCAGACGCGGAACCAGCCCCGGAGTGGACGACCCGCACCTCGCCCGCGGAGGCGGGTTCGGCGCCGAAGACGCATCGGGCCAGCTCGCTGCGGCCGGAGCCGACCAGGCCGAACAGCCCGACGATCTCCCCCGAGCGTACGGAGAACGAGACGTCCTCGAACTCGCCCCCGCGCGTGAGCCCGGAGACGCTGAGCCGTATCTCACCGTGCCCGGTACGCCGGTCGGGGTAGATCTGTTCGAGGCGGCGGCCCGCCATGAGGCGGATCAGCTCGTTCTCGTCCGTGCGGGCGGGCTCGGTCGTCTCGACGATCCTGCCGTCCTTGATCACCACGATCGAGGTGGCCAGCTCCAGGACCTCCGCGAGCCGGTGGGAGACATAGACGATCAGCACGCCGCGCTCCTGCAACCGCCTGATCAGCGCGAACAGCGACTCCAGGTCGCTTCCGGCCAGCACCGCCGAGGGCTCGTCGAGCACCAGCACGCGCGGCTCGTCCACCAGCGCCTTGGCGATCTCCACCATCTGCTGCCTGGCCACCGTGAGGCGGCCCGCGACGGTACGCGGGTCGATCGCGCCGAAGCCGATGCCCTCCAGCAGCTCCCCGGCGCGCGCGTGCGCCGCCGCCCAGTCGATGAGCCCGCCGCGTTTCCTGGGGAAGTGCCCCATCAGCAGGTTCTCGGTGACCGACAGCTGGGGTACCAGCGTCAGCTCCTGGTAGACGGTGCGGATGCCCCGGGCGTGCGCGTCGTGCGGCGAGCGCAGCTCGACCCGTTCGCCGTCCATCCACATCTCGCCCGCGCTCATGGGCTGGGCACCGGCGAGGATCCTGATCAGGGTCGACTTTCCGGCTCCGTTCGCGCCGACCACGGCGAGGACCTCGCCGGGGTGGCCCAGGAGGTCCACCCCGTGCAGCACCTCGACGCCGCCGTAGTCCTTGCGGACGCCCCGGAGCTCCAGGCTCATCCGAACGCCTCCATGACGACGACCGTCTTCTGCCGGGTGAAGTCGAGGACGGTCTCGTGCAGGCCCTCGCGGTAGCCGCCGGTGTCCTTGGTACCGCCGAACGGCAGGTTCTCGGCGCGCAGCGCGGTCGAGCCGTTGACGACGACCCCGCCGACGTCGAGGCGCCGCGCGATGGTGAACGCCCGCGAGACGTCCCGGGTGAAGACCGCCGCGTGCAGGCCGTACGGGGACTCGTTGGCCATCCGCACCGCGTCGAGGGGGTCGGAGAAGCGGGCGACGGGCGCCACCGGGCCGAAGATCTCCTCGGCGAAGGTGGGACTCGTGGCGGGCACGTCGACCAGCACGACCGGGTCGACGAACGCGCCGCGCCTGCCGCCCCCGGCGGCGAGCCTGGCGCCCTCCCCGACGAGCCTGCCGACGGCGGCCTCGACCCGCTCGGCGGCCTCCTCGGCGATGAGGGGGCCGACGTCGGTCTCCTCCAGCAGCTGGTCGCCGACGGCGAGCTTCGCGGTCTGGCCGAGCAGGGACTCGACGAAGGCGTCGTGGATGCCGTCCTGTACGTAGACGCGCTTGACCGCGCAGCAGATCTGCCCGTTCCCCCTGGCCAGGCGGCCGAGGACGACGGCGCGGGCGGCCTCCTCTGCGTCGGCGTCGTCGCAGACGATGAGCGCGTCGTTCCCGCCGAGCTCCAGGAAGACCTTCTTCAGGGTCGCGGCCCCGAGGCGGGCGAGCTCGCGGCCCGCCGCGGTGCTGCCGGTGAGGCTCACCGCCGCGATCCCCGGAAGCTGCGCCAGCGCCTGGGAGACCGGGACGCCCCCGGTGACCAGCTGGTGGGCGTGGGCGGGCGCCCCGGCCCGCTCGACGAGCTCGGCCACCCTGACCAGGGACAGCGGGCAGCGGGCGGGCGGCTGGACGACGACGGCGTTGCCCGCGGCGAGGGCCGCGGCCGCCTTGTGCGCGTACAGCTCGACCGGGTAGTTGAACGGGACCAGCGCCGCGACGACGCCGAGGGGTTCGCGCATCGTCACCGCGAGGTGCCGCTCCAGGCCGGGTACGGCGTCGAGCGGGATCTGGCGGCCGAAGAGCCTGGTGGCCTCACCCGCGTACCCGCGGAAGATCCGGATCGCGGCGTCGACCTCGCCGCGGGTCTGCTGCACGGGCTTGCCGTTCTCGGCGGCGAGCAGCGTGGCGAGCTCCACCCGCTCGGCCTCGATCAGGTCGGCGACCCGGCGCAGGAGGTCCGCGCGCTCGTGGGCGGGCATGGCCGCCATCGCCCGCTGGCCCTCCTGGGCGGCCTCGACCACCGCGGCCACCCGCTCCGCGCTCACCGCCTCCACCTCCCCGAGTTGCTCGCCGGTGCCGGGGTTGCGGACGGTGATGACGGAGGCGTCCGGCGAGGTGACAGCGGACATTCGTTGCACTTCCTTCCATGCGAGCCGTGCGTTGTGAGTCTGGGAACGCGGAAAAGCGGGATCAGGCGAGTTTGCGGGTCCCGGGGGCGGCGTAGCCGATGCGGCGGCCGATGTCCGCGGCCATCCCGAGCGCGACCGGCGCCAGGCGGTGGCAGTCGCCGAGGCTGAACCGCCCGGCCGGTGCCGACACGCTGAACGCCCCCACCGGGCGGCCGGAGGCGTTCATGATCGGCAGGCCGATGCAGCGCACCCCCTCCTCGTTCTCCTCGTCGTCGATCGCGAAGCCCTGGTCGCGTACGGAGTCGAGCTCGGCGAGCAGCGCGTCGCCGGTGAGGCTTCTGGGCGTGCGGGGTTCCGTCCGCACGGCGAGGATCTCGGCGCGGCGCGGCTCGTCCAGGAAGGCGAGGACGGCCTTGCCCATCGCGGTACAGTGCAGCGGCACGCGGCTGCCGATGCGGGAGACCAGGCGTACCGACTTGGCGCTCTCCACCTTGTCGACGTAGACGATGTGGTGGCCCACCGGGACCCCGAGGTGGACGGTCTCCCCGCTGATCTCGACCAGCTCGGCCAGGTACGGCTGGGCCGCGGCGCGCAGCCCGTCCTCCTCCAGGTAGCGCCCGGCGAGGGTGATGAGGGTGACGCCGAGCCGGAAGGCTCCGGCGGCGTCGCGCTCCAGAACGCCCAGTTCCAGGAGCGAGATGGCGTAGCGATGAGCGGTGCTGACGGCGACACCGGTGTGTGCCGCGAGCTCGCCCAGGGTCATTCCGGATCGGCCGCTTCCGGACACGGCACTGATGAGCTCAAATGCCTTGTCGACGCTTGCTGATTTCCTACCGCTCTTCATTCGAGTTACTCGAATCTATTTTCAGATATTTGTAAGATTTTTGCGATAGTTACATCAGCGATAACTACTGTCAACCCTTGCGCACGAACAGTGCCCGTACGAGGTGAGGTCGCCGCAAGCCCGACACAGCCGGACTTGTAGGCATAAAAAAGTACAAAGCGCCGCGTTTAGATACATGTTTCACCAGAGCCCGCGCTATCGCCCGTTGGGCGATCGAACCCGGTGGCCAGCCGAGCCGTTCACCCCTCCCTCCTCTGAGTGACCTGTAGTTTTTGTACAGTTGTTGACTCGGCTTTACCGACGGGGGGAAATTCCGTGTTGAGGGCGACGTTCAGGGAACGCCTGCGCTACTGGTTCGACAACACCATGTCGCGGGGCACGACAGCGCTGATGGGATGGCTCGCCCTCATCTCCCTCGGCCTGATCCTGCTGGTCACGGCGCTCGGACTGTGGCTGACCCCGCACGAGGCCGCCAAGCACCACGGCGCCCCCGGCCTGCTGTGGATGACGCTGATGCGCACGCTGAGCCCCGGCAAGGTGGCCAGCGACACCGGCAGCGCGCCGTTCGTGGCGCTGATGTTCATCGCGTCGCTGGGCGGGATCTTCATCGTGAGCGCCCTGGTCGGCGTCCTGTCCAACGACCTCAAGAGCAGGTTCGAGGAGCTGCGCAAGGGCAGGTCCCGGATCATCGAGAACGGCCACATCGTGGTCCTGGGCTGGTCGGAGCAGGTCTTCACGATCATCAGCGAGCTGGTCCAGGCGCACGCGAGCGACCGCAGGTCGGTCATCGCGATCCTCGCCGACAAGGACAAGATCGCGATGGAGGACGAGATCCGGCAGTTCGCGGGCGACACCGGCAGGACCAGGCTGGTCTGCCGGACCGGGCGGCCCGCCGAGCCGACCGACCTCGACCTGATGAACCTGTCCGAGGCCCGCTCGGTGGTCGTCCTCTCCCCGCAGGGCGAGGACCCCGACGCGCACGTCATCAAGACGCTGCTCGCGCTGGCCAAGCGGCCCGGCGGCCACCCGCCGGTGGTGGCGGCCATCGCCGAGAGCTCCAACATGGCCGCGGCCCGTCTCGCGGGCGGCCCCGACGTCCACCTCGTCGACTCCGACGACACGGCCTCCCGGCTCATCGTGCAGTCGTCGCGGCAGTCGGGCATGTCCGTGGTCTGCATGGACCTGCTCGACTTCAGCGACGGGGAGATCTACCTGCGCTCCGACCCCGACTTCACCGGCATGACGTACGGCGAGGTGCTCCCGGCCTACCAGACCGCCACGGTGATCGGGCTGCGCCGCGACGGGGCGGCCATGCTGAACCCGCCCATGGACACCGTGATCTCAGGCTCCGACGAGATCATCGTGATCGCCCACGACGACTCGATGATCCACCTGGCCAAGGGCATGCCCGCGGCCGACGAGGAGTCGATCGTCATGGTCGAGCACACCGAGCGCAGCGCCGAGCGCACCCTGATCCTCAACTGGAACGGCCGGGGCCGCCAGATCGTCCGCTATCTCGACGGTTACGTCGCGCCCGGCTCGGTCCTGGACATCGCCTCCGACCACCCCGACACGGCGAACGGCTTCGAGGGGCTGGGCAACCTCACGGTCAACGTCAAGGAGTGCGACACCTCCGACCGCTACGCGCTGGACTCGCTCGGCCTGGGCCTCTACCAGCACGTGATCGTGCTTTCCGACGACCGCTACAGCCCCGGCCACGCCGACACGCGCACCCTGATGACCCTGCTCCAGCTGCGCGACATGCAGTCCTCGCTCGGCGAGCGCTACTCCATCGTCAGCGAGATGCACGACGAGAACAACCGGAGCCTCGCCGAGGTCACCAGGGCCGACGACATCGTGATCAGCGACACGGTGATCGGCCTGCTGCTCGCCCAGCTCGCCGAGAACCGGCACCTGGCCGACGTGTTCGGCCAGCTCTTCGACTCGGGGGGCTCGGAGATCTACCCGCGCCCGGCGGAGCGGTACGTCCGCTCCGGGGCGCCGGTCGACTTCGCCTCGGTGATCGAGTCGGCCCGGCGCCGGGGCGAGACCGCGATCGGCTACCGCCTGGCGGACCGCGTGAACGAGGCCCCCCACTTCGGTGTCGTCATCAACCCCGACAAGTCGCGACCGCTGCGCCTCGGCCCCGGCGACTCGGTGATCGTCCTGGCCGAGCGCTGACCCTCCGTGGCCCTACGGGTTGGTGATCATGAAAGCGAGCCCGAGCAGCACCACGACGGGGATCACCCAGACCACGGCCTCGATCGCGAACTCCTTGTACACGGTGAGCTTCTCCCTCTCGACGCTTCGAACGCTCTGAACGCTCTGCACACTGCCTGACACATGAGAACGACGATGCGCAGCATATGCGTATCGGCAGGTGTTTCCGTATTCGGGTCCGGGCCTGCGGCCCTACCGGCTCAGATAGTGGAAGCTCGGCTTCGGGTGCATCAGGAAGTCGTGGTGGGAGATGTTCCAGGCGTAGGCGCCCGCCATCGTGAACTCCACCAGGTCGCCGGGCTTGAGCGCGATGGGGACCCGGCGGGCCAGGACGTCCTTGGGGGTGCAGAGCTGGCCGACGATCGTGATCGGCTCACCGGCCTCCGTCATCACCAGGGGCTGGTCGTGGCCCTTGGTGGCGGGGGTGCGGAGGTGGTGGGTCCCGCCCGCCACGACCGCGAACAGCTCGCCGTGGACGCGCTTGACGTCGATGACGCGCGTCACGTATCTCCCGCAGTAGACGGTCAGCGAGCGTCCCGGCTCGATCCGGAGCGTCTCGCCGGGGCGCCGGAGCGCGGCGAGGCCCCTGCCGTAGGCCGTCCAGTCGAACCGGTCGCCGGGGTCGGCGTAGGAGACGGCCATGCCGCCGCCAAGGTTGATCTCGCTCACCCCCAGCGTCCGCGCGTAGTCCAGGACGGCCGCGGCCAGCTCCAGCATCCGGGGCGCGTCGAGCCCGCTGGCCAGGTGGGCGTGGATCCCGCGCAGCCGTACGGCCCCCTGGGTCTCCAGCAGGGCGACGCACTCGGCGATCCCGGCGGGGTCCATCCCGAACGGCGTGGCGCCGCCGCCCATCGCCAGCGAGGCCCCCTCGACCGGGAGGTCCAGGTTGACCCGGAGCAGCACGTCCGCCGGGCGGCCCGAGGCGAGCAGGCGGCGCAGCTCGCCGGGGCTCTCGACGTGCAGGCGGGTCACGTCGCCGAACAGCTCGGCGTCCGTCTTGCCCGGCCCGCCCAGCGCGACCGGCACGTGCGGGAAGTGCTCCCGCACGTGCGCGAGCTCGCCCCCCGAGGCGACCTCGAAGCCGTCGACGTGCGGGGCGAGCGTCCGCATCAGCTCCGGGTCGGGGTTGGCCTTCACCGCGTAGTACAGCTCGACGTCCCCCAGCGCGGCGCGGACGGCCCTGACGTGGGCGCCGAGCTCGACCAGGTCGTAGACGTACGCGGGCAGCGGCCCGGCCAGGAACGACTCCGAGGTCTGCGGCTGCGCCGCGGCTGTGGCTGTCACTGCGTTCTCTCCGATCTTGGCGGTACGGGCCGCCGGGCGAGCGGGTCTTTACGATCAACGGGCCTCGACGGTCGGCCGGCACGCGGGCGCGCCCCCGTCCGGCTCCCGTCCGGCTCCTGTCCGGCTCCCCGTCCACGAGCTGATCCGTGTGCTGGACATCCAACACGCTTCGTCCGGACGGTTCATCGACACGGGGCCGTGTCGGGGGAAAGTCGAGGCCGCGACGGCCGGGCCCCGGCTCACGCTCCTCACCGGCCGGAGGAAGGCCACCGAGCCGCAGGACGCCCCCGGGCTCCGTCGAAGCCCGGGACCCGGCCCCGTCAGAGCCCGGAGCCGCCGGTGGCGTCGAGGACGGTTCCGGTGACCCAGCGGGCGTCGTCGGAGACCACGAAGGCGACGACGTCGGCGATGTCCTCCGGGGCGCCGACCCTGGCGAGGGCGGCCTCCCCGGCCGCGTACTCCTGTGCCCGCGGGTCGCCGCGCAGCCAGCCCGCGTTCATGTCGGTGTCGGTGATGCCCGGCGAGACCGAGTTGACGGTGATCCCGCGCGGGCCGAGCTCCTTGGCCAGCGTCCGGTTCAGCACCTCTATCGCCCCCTTGGTCGCGACATAGGCGGGACTCTCGGGGAAGGCCATCCTGGTCACGCCGGAGGTGATGGTGACGACGCGCCCGCCGTCGCGCATGAGCGGCAGCGCCCGCTGGATGATGAAGAACGGCGCCCTGACGTTGACGGCGAACATCCTGTCGTACGCCTCGGGCGTGACCTCCGCGATGCCGCCGGGGAGGATGATCCCCGCGTTGTTGACGAGGATGTCGAGCCCGTCCACCTCCTTCTCCAGGGCGGCGAAGAGCGTCTCCACGTCCCCCTCCACGCCGAGTTCCGCCCGGACGGGGAACGCCTCTCCCCCGGCCTCGGTGATCGCCGTCACGACCTCCCCCGCCGCCGTCTCGTCCTCGGCGTAGTGGACGGCCACCCGGACCTCCTCACGCCCGAGCCGCAGGGCGATCGCCCTGCCGATCCCCCTGCTCGCGCCCGTCACCAACGCGGTTCTCACATCGCCTCCCGTATTTTTAGCGATCGCTACAAAACGGAACCGTAGCAGGGTTTTTTAGCGACCGCTATACAATGCTCCGGTGAGCAGGAAGCGAGCCTTCGACCGCGACGCCGTGCTGGAGATAGCGCTGCTGGAGTTCTGGCGGCACGGCTACGAGTCCACCTCCATCGCCTCCCTCACCGCCGCGATGGGCATCCGGCCGCCCAGCCTGTACGCCACCTTCGGCGACAAGCGGCAGCTGTTCGACGAGGTCGTCGAGCGCTACAGGAGGTACGACTTCTCCGCGCGGGCGCTGGCCGAGGAGCCGACCGCGCGGGCGGCGATCGCCAGGACGCTGCGCGAGGCCGCGATCGACTACACCGACCCCGGGCACCCGCCAGGCTGCATGATCTTCAGCGCGGCGGTCAACGTCGGCCCGGAGTCGGCCGACGTGCGGGAGGCGATGCGCGGGATCAGGGAGGCGGGCAAGGCCGCGCTCGCGGCGCGCATCGCCTCGGACGTGGCGGCGGGCCTGCTCCCCGAGGGCACCGACCCCGAGGCCCTCGCCCTGTTCTACTCGGCCACCGTCCAGGGCATGTCCACCCAGGCCCGCGACGGCGCGACCCGGCGGGACCTGGAGCGGATCGCCGAGCTCGCGATGCTCGTCTGGCCCGGGGAGCGGGAGCCCGCGCCGGACGGGCACCCCGGACGCGTTCCGGGGTGATCTCCGGGCGGGGTCACCCGCTCCCGGCCGGAGTCTTTCCCGGTGTCCCCCGCTCCCGGGCGAGGTCTTTCCCGGTGCTCACCCGCTCTTGGCCGAGGTGTCCTCCGGTGCGGCGTTGGGGACGGAGGCGCGGAGCCAGCGGGTGCCGTACGGCTCCAGCGTGAACTTCACCCGGCCGTCGGCGGGCAGGTCGAGGGTGCCGTCCACCAGCAGGTCGACCAGCACCTCGCAGCCGTCGAGCTTTTCGAGGACGAGGTCCACCTTCGCCTCGCGGTCGGCGAAGTTGTGGACGGCGACCACGGTGCCGCCCTCGGCGTCGGCCCGGTGGGCCAGCACGGCCACGTCACCGGCGTCCAGGATCTCGTAGGTGCCCCAGGCCAGCTCGGGCGACTCCCGGTAGCGCTCGATCAGGAGCCTGGTCCAGCTGAGCAGCGAGTCGGGGTCGCGGCGCTGGTCGGCGACGTTGACGTTGCGCGGGCCGAACTTGCCGGTGGGCGAGGGGACGGCGGTCTTGGGATCGGGCGAGAAGCCGCCCCCGGCCGACCACTGCATCGGGATCCGGACCGCCATCCGGCCCTCGGCCTTCAGGTTCTCGCCGAGACCGATCTCCTCGCCGTAGAAGAGCACCGGCGTGCCCGGCAGGGAGAACAGCACGCTGTAGGCCAGCTTGAGCCGCCGCATGTCGCCGCCGAGCATCGGGGGGAGGCGGCGGCGCAGGCCCCGGTCGTACAGCTGCATGTTCTTGTCGGGGCCGAAGGCGTCGAAGACCTCGTGCTTCTGCGCCTCGGTGAGCTTGTCCAGGGTCAGCTCGTCGTGGTTGCGGACGAACATCGCCCACTGGGAGTCGTCGGGCGGTTCCGGCCGGTCGCGCAGGGCCTCGGCCAGGGCCTCGGGGTTCTGGCGGGCCATCGACAGGTGGAAGCGCTGCATGGCGATGAAGTCGAAGCACATGGTGACCTCGTCGCCGTTGTCGGCGTCGCCGAAGAACTTCATCAGCTCCGGGTAGGGCAGGTTGACCTCGCCCAGCAGGATCGAGGTGCCGTCGCGGCGGTTCATGAAGGCGCGCAGGTCGGCGAGGAACTCGTGCGGGTCGCCGCCGATGCCCTCGATCAGGAACGGCACCGCGTCCACCCGGAAGCCGGACAGGCCGAGCTCCATCCAGAAGCCGAGGATACGCGCGATCTCGTCGCGGACCTGCGGGTTCGCCGTGTTCAGGTCGGGCTGGAACTTGTAGAAGCTGTGGTAGTAGTACTGGTTCGTCTTCTTGTCCAGCTCCCAGAGGCTGTCCTCCTTGTCCGGGAAGACGATCGACTTGGGGTCGACGGGTCCCGGCTCGTCCTGCCAGACGTACCAGTCGCGCTTGGGGGAGTCGCGGCTGGAGCGGGCCTCCTTGAACCAGGGGTGCTCGTCGGAGGTGTGGTTCACCACCAGGTCGGCGATGACCCGCATGCCCCGGTCCCTGGCGGTGCGCATGAACTCCACGAAGTCGCCGAGGGTGCCCAGCCGGGGGTCGACCGAGTAGAAGTCGCTGATGTCGTAGCCGTCGTCGCGGCTGGGGCTGGGGAAGAACGGCATCAGCCAGATGCAGGTCACCCCGAGCCGGTCCAGGTGGTCGATCTGCTGGGTCAGGCCCCGGAAGTCGCCGATGCCGTCACCGTTCCCGTCCTTGTAGGTCTCGACGTCCAGGCAGTAGACGACGGCGTTCTTCCACCACAGATCGGCCGTATAGGTGAGTCGCATGCGTGCGCACTACCCTCCCTTGACGTTTTTATGAGACAACGCGGACATTGGGCCGACGCGGGAGAGATCGACAAGCCTTCGGCGCGCTACGGTGGACGGGACGGCCAGGAGGAGACCATGCGACAGCTGAGGCGCGGCGCGCCCTTCGGCTGGCTGCTCGCCCTGCTGCTGCCGCTGCTCGTCTCCGGCGGGCTGGGCGGGGGCGGCGCCGCCGCCCTCCTGCGCCATCCCGCCGTCGCCCAGTCCCCCGGCGATCACCAGCGGCTGTCCCGCCCGGCCTTCGACGGCGGGCACAGGAACGCCCTCGTCAGCGGCCTCTCCGCCACCGGGATCGGCCTGGCGGGCGGGGGCGGCCACCCGCTCGCGACCCCGCCGGCTGACCTCAGGCACCTGTCCCTCGCCTCCGGCCCGGCCTCGCACCCGGCCCGCGACGACGACACCCGCCCGCTCGCGGCCCTGCTCGTCAGGCCGGGGCGCGCGCCGCCCGCCTCCACGGCCGGCTGAACCGCCCCGGAGCCACTCCGGGCCCTCGCCATATCGGAGAACGGCCTTCGCCGGCCGGGAGGCGCCTTCCTTCGCCGAAGGACTTCCCGTACCGGAAACCGCCCTTCCCGCGCCTGAACACCCGCGCGTCCGAGGGCCCGCACGTCTGAGCACCGCGCGCCCGGACGTCCGAGTGCCTGTGCGCCCGGACGTCCGCGGGTGCCCGGAGGCCGCCGTACGCGAGGCACGCCGGCGTTCCGGAAAGGCCCCTCCGGCACCCCCGAGGACAGTTCCCCAGCCTGTGGAGGCTCCCATGTCGCGTGCCCCGGTGGTACGCGCGGTGGCGGCGCTCGCCGTCATCGCCACCTCGCTGTTCATCGCCCTGACCATGTCCCCGCGCCTCGGCCTCGACCTGCGCGGCGGCACCCAGCTCGTCCTGGAGACCAGGGACTCACCGACCGTCAAGGCCGACGCCGCGGCCACCGACCGCACCCTTGAGGTGCTCCGCCGCCGGGCCGACGGCCTGGGCGTGGCGGACGCGCCGCTGGCCCGCTCGGGCGAGCGGCGCATCATCGTGGAACTGCCGGGCGTGCAGGACCCGACGAAGGCCGCCGAGGTCATCGGCAAGACCGCGCAGCTCACCTTCCACCCCGTCCTCGGCGTCCCCGAGCCCGCGGCCGGGACCAAGCCGGGGAAGGGCGAGCAGATCCTGCCCGACGAGAGCGGCGGCTCGCTGCACATCGGACCGGCCGCCCTCACCGGTGAGGGCGTCAGCGGGGCCGAGGCGGGGATCGACGCCCAGCAGGGCAGCGGCTGGTTCGTCACCGTCGACTTCCGCGACAGTGGACGCGCGGAGTGGGCCGAGCTGACCGGCCAGGCCGCCTGCAACCAGGCGGGCGACCCCAAACGCAGGGTCGCCATCGTGCTCGACTCCAAGGTGATCGTCTCACCCCAGGTCAACGAGGACGTGGCGTGCAACGTGGGCCTGCCCGGCGGCTCCACCCAGATCACCGGTACCTTCACCTCGGAGGAGGCCGCCGACCTCGCTCTGCTGATCAAGGGTGGCTCGCTGCCGGTACCCGTCGAGATCGTCGAGCAGCGGACCGTCGGCCCCACGCTCGGCGCCGCCGCGATCACGGCCAGCGCCCAGGCCGCGGTCATCGGCATCGCGCTCACCGCGCTGTTCATCGTCGTGACGTACCGGCTGGTGGGCCTCATCGCCGCCTTCGCGCTCGCCTGCTACGCGCTGATCTCGTACGCGGCGCTGGTGGGTCTCGGCGCCACGCTCACCCTGCCGGGACTGGCGGGCTTCGTCCTGGCGATCGGCATGGCGGTCGACGCCAACGTGCTGGTCTTCGAACGGGCACGGGAGGAGTACGCGGCCGAACCGGGGTTCAGGGGCGCGCTGGAGAAGGGCTTCCGCAACGCGTGGAGCGCGGTGGCCGACTCCAACATCACCACGCTGCTCGCCGCCGGGCTGCTGTTCTTCCTCGCCTCCGGTCCGGTACGCGGTTTCGGCGTCACGCTGAGCATCGGCGTGATCGCCTCGCTGATCACCGCGATGGTCATCACGCGCGTCCTGGCCCAGTGGGCGGTGAGCCTCCAGGCCGTGTCCTCGCGGCCCCGGCTCACCGGCCTGTCCGACATCGGGCGCGTCCGCACCTGGCTCAACGCGCGCAAGCCGGACCTGATGGGCCGCCGCGCGGTGTACTTCCTGGTCACCTGCGTGCTGGTGGCCGCGTCCGTGGCGGGAGTCGCGGTGCGGGGACTCGACTTCGGCGTGGAGTTCACCGGGGGCAGGCTCGTGGAGTACTCCACGAGCACCCCGATGACCGCCGACGCCGCCCGCGAGCTCGTCAGCGAGGCCGGGTTCCCCAACGCGGTGGTGCAGTCCTCCGGCGAGGACATCTCCGTACGGGCCGGTCAGATCGCTCCCGCCGACGTGGTGCGGATCGAGAGCGCGCTGGAGAGCGGGGGTGCCCAGGTCACCAAGGAGCGCGACGAGCTCGTCGGGCCGAGCCTCGGGGACGAGCTGCGCCGCAACGCGCTGATCGCGCTGGGCGTCGCGCTCGCCGCGCAGCTCGCCTATCTCGCCTTCCGGTTCCGCTGGACGTTCGGGCTCGCGGCGGTGCTGGCCCTGGTGGCCGACGCGACGATCGTGGTCGGCGCGTTCGCGTGGCTGGGCAAGCCGGTGGACGGGGTGTTCCTGGCCGCGATGCTCACCGTGATCGGCTACTCGGTCAACGACAAGGTCGTGGTCTTCGACCGGGTCCGCGAGCTGTGGGGGGCGCGGCCGAAGGCTCCGTTCGCCGAGGTGACGAACATCGCGATCCTGCAGACCGTTCCCCGTACGGTCAACACCGGCCTGGGCGCGCTGTTCATCCTGGCCGCGCTGGCGGTGCTCGGCGGTGACTCGCTCACCGACTTCGCGGTGGCGCTGCTGATCGGGATCGTCGTCGGCACGCTCTCCTCCGCGCTGGTCGCGGGGCCGCTCGCGATCGAGCTGGAGAGGCGCAGGCCCACCGGGCCGCCACGGCCCAAGCGGAAGGGACCCGCTCCGGCCCGCCAGGGCTCTGGCGCGGTGGTGTGACCGTCTCGGCTTTTCCTACTAATCCTACAAACGATGGGTGAATTTATGCACAAAACTATTGCCATCAGCGACTAAAGGCAGAACTCCCCGGCTGGCAAGGCCGTCCGACAGGGGCACAACACTGTTGCGAGATCTTCGGCCGTTGAAGCAGAACGGTCACGAAAACGGGGAGAAAGCATGAGCCACGCGGTCAAGATGAGCCCTCAAATGCAGAAGAGCATCAATGCGTGCATGGAGAGCCACAGCCGTTGCGAGCAGACCATGACCTACTGCCTCATGCAGGGGGGCCAGCATGCCGACATGGCGATGATGGGCCCGCTCATGGACTGCGCCGACATGACCCGCATGTGCGCGGACATGATCATGCGCCAGTCGCCGATGGCGATGGAGATGGCCGCGATGTGCGCGAAGGTGGCCACCAGGTGCGCCGAGGCGTGCATGTCCATGAGCAACGACACGACGATGAAGGAGTGCGCCGACACGTGCCGCATGTGCGCCGAGGCCTGCCAGGCCATGGCCGGCGCGCGAGCCTGAGAACCACCCGCGTCCACCCGTCCTCAGCCGGACCGTCCTCAGCCGGATCGTCCATGCCGGCGGAGGGCGGCGTGACGGGACGCGGGGCTGACGGAGGGCAGGCCGAAGGGTTGAGGGGGCGCCGCCGATCGAATCGGCGGCGCCCCCGTCATGACCGGAACGCCCTGAACGAGGGAGAACGACGGGGATCCTCCGCTTTCCGCCAGGGGGCATGCCTCGAATCCCGCTAGTGTGCTTGGCGTCTGATTTCCCTGCTGCCGAAGGCGGATGCAATCGTGGCGGACGACTACGCGACGACTTTCAAGATCGTTGATGTTGACGGTGACGGCCTCATCTCGGTTCCCGAGCTGACGAGGCTCATGGAGGTGCTCGGCCAGCCGATCACCCCCGAGGCGGCCGCGGCGGCCGTCGCCAGGATCGACCAGGACGGCGACGGCCTCATCTCCCTGGAGGAGTTCGCCGGATACCTCGCCCAGACCCGGGCGGGCTGACCCCCGTCCCGGTCCGGACGCTCCAGAACCGGACCGGCCGACGGACCGGACCCGATCCGGGCACCTCAGCCTCGGACCGGCAAGCCGGACCCGATCCGAGGGCCTCGGTACCGGGCCGGTCGACGGGCCGGATCCGATCGAGACATCCCGCCCACATCCGGGCCGGGTGCCCCGATCGGGTCCGGCCTCGCCGTTTCCCGTCACATCGCTCCCGCCTCTCACCGTCCCGGCCGCCGATTCCTCTCGAATGTGGCCGGACCGTCCCCCACTTCACCCCGGCGCCGATCTGGTGGCATGTTGACTCACCATTGACCGGGCAATAACTTTGGGTAGTCACACAAGCGCTCAGCGTAGCGAAGACTCGGAATGACGTGTGAGCGCCGGTGTTCCCGAACGGCTGTCGCGCACCGCTCCCCTTCCGGAAGGCGACCTCACGTCTCGCGCGTGAGGCCGTCCGGTCGCCACGGTCCGCGTTTCCGCTCGCTTCCCGTCACGTCCCGGCCGAAAGGCGATCCGGCGGCCCTCGCCTTCCGCCTGACCGCCCCGGGAGCCGCCCGCCCGGGGAGAGGGCGGGGAGCGCCCCACAGCCCCACAGAGGAAGAAGGCAGAAGCAATTGATGAGGAGCGCATCCAGCGACCGCGCCGGGAGCGCGCCGTACGACTCGCGTGGCGCCCGGCATCCGGTGACCATCATGGCCGAGCAGATGACCGACGTCTTCCTCGACCTCGGCTACGGCGTCGCCGAGGGACCCGAGGTCGAGGCCGGGTGGTTCGCCTTCGACGCCCTCAACATGGACGACCGCCACCCCTCCCGCGCTCCCGGACGCGCCTTCCACGTCGAGAACCCCTCGGCCCCCGGCCGCGGGTCGGGTCTCGTGCTGCGCCCGCACACCTCACCGGTGCAGGTGAGGGCGATGCTCGACACGCCCCCGCCCCTTCGCGTGGTCTGTACGGGCCGCGTCTTCCGTCCCGACACGGCCGACGCCACCCACAGCCCGGTGTTCCACCAGGTCGAGGGCCTCGCCGTCGACCTGGGCCTCACCATGGTCGACCTGAAGAAGACCCTCGACCACTTCGCCGTCTCCATGTTCGGCAGGGGTACGGTCACCCGGCTCCGCACCCACCACTTCGCCTACACCGACCCGTCGGCGGAGGTGGACGTGGAGTGCGCCGTCTGCCGCGACACCGCCGAGGAGGATCCCGCCGCGGCGCCTCCGGAAGGCGCCCCCGGAGCCCCGTCCGCGAACCCGTGCGGGACCTGCGGCGGCGAGGGATGGATCGAGTGGGGCGGGTGCGGCATGGTCCATCCCCGGGTGCTGGCCGCCTGCGGCGTCGATCCGCACCGGTACGGCGCCTTCGCCTTCGGCATGGGCGTCGAGCGCACGCTGATGCTCCGGCACGGGCTGAGGGACATGCGCGACGTCGTCGACGGCGACGTCCGCTTCCCCCTCGGGATGGACGAGCTCGCCCCCGGCAGGCCGCGGGCCAGACCCTTTCCCCGGACCACGTCCGCGATCACGGCCACCACGCGAGCCGTACCGGCCGCGCGGGCCGTACCCGACATGGAGACCATCCCGCTGGCGCGCGGCCACGGCGCGAGGAGCGTACGAAGGCGGGAGGCCGGTGCGGGGCTCCCCCGGTCGCAGCACCTGCGGCGGCGCATCGGGCACGCGCTGGCCGGAGCGGGATACGTCGAGACGCCGTGTTTCCCCTTCGTCTGCGACGCCGCGTGGGACGCCTTCGGCCTGGCGCCCGACGACCCGCGCCGGGCCACGCTGACGCTGACGAACCCGATCAGCCCGCGCGAGCCGTCGCTGCGCACGACGCTCCTCCCCGGACTGCTGGCCGCGCTGGGGCTCAACCTCGCCCGGGGAAACCACGCCCCGGCGCTCTTCGAACAGGGGACGGTCTTCGTCCCCCTCGCGGGCGGCGGCCTCCCGCCCGTCCCCCGGGCGGACCGCCGTCCCACCGACGACCAGCTCGACGCGCTGAACACCGCCATCCCCGCCCAGCCCCGCCACCTCGCCGCCGCCCTGACCGGGGAGTCGTCGTGGGCCCGCGCGGTCGACGCCGCGCGTACGGCGGCGCACATCATGGGGGCCGGGCTGGTCACCCGGCCCACCGAGTACGCCCCCTGGCTGCCCGGACGCTGCCTGGAACTGCTCGTCGGCGAGGCCGTGCTGGGTCACGCGGGCGAGCTGCGCGCGGGTACGGTTCAGGCGCTGGGCCTGCCCCCGAGGACGAGCGCGATGGAGATCGACCTCACCGCGATGGAGCACCTCACCGACCTCGGGAGCGCGTGACTCCCGAGGCGGCCCGCCGGGGGGCGAGGGAGGAAGATCAGGCGGTCGTGAGATAGATCTGGCCGAAGACCTCGGAGAGCTTCTTGAGGTCGGCGGCCACGTCCGTCTCGGGAGCGGCCGGGTTGTAGACGGCGGCCAGGCGGCGCTGGATCGGGACGAGCTTCTTCAGCTGGTCCCAGGCGGTCAACCGGCTCACGGCGCCCTGGGCGTTCTGGACGCTGGTCCACACGTTCACCTGCTGGGCGGCACCGTCCTTGACGGGCGTCGACAGGCGGGTGGCGACCTTGTCCGCGGTCACCTGGCCGACGAGCCCGGTCTCCTCGGCGGCGACCTGGGCCAGGACGTCCCACGAGCGGGCGCGGACCTGGATCCACTGGTTGAGGTGGGCCTGCTCGGCGTCGATCTTCCAGGTGTCGTAGCCGCCGTACAGCAGGCCGGTGTCCAGGGAGAGCTGGTCGACGCGGCCCGCGATCAGGGGAGACTCGATCTTCTCGGGGGCCAGCAGCGGGTACCGCTTGCGCATCTCGGCCTTGCAGGCCTCGTTCGCGCCGCAGGCGAGCTCGGGAACCACCGTGTGGATGCCCAGCCGCTTGCCGGGCGCGGCCTGGCGGAGGGCGTCGGAGGCCGCGGTGACGAACGCGGTGATCTCCTCGTCGGTCTTGAACGTGGTGTTGTAGCCCAGCTGGGAGGTGAACCGGATGCCCGCCACCTCCGGGCGCGAGGCCAGCGCGCCGATGCGCTTGACGGCGGCGGTGAAGGTCTCGGTGCCGGCCTTCCAGTCGTCGGCCAGCTCGGTGTCGACCCAGACCCTCAGCTGTACGGCCTTCGCCGCGGTGATCGCCTGACCGGCGGGAGTCTGCGCCGCGGCCGCGATCGCGGGGTCCTGGGTGCCCGTGGGGGTCGGCGTCGGGGTGACGGCACCGGTCTGCTCGGCCCCGGCGACCGTGCCGTCGCCGCCCTCGCCGTGCCCGTCGACCGAGCACGACTGGCCGGCCTCGCACTCGGGCGCGCCGCCGTCGTCGGCCCCCTCGGGGAAGGGGGAGTTCTCGTCGCCCTCGGAACCGCCACCGGGCGGCTCCGGGCAGGCCGACCCGGCGGCCGAGCAGTCGAGGAACTTGCCCTCGCTCGGGGTGGCCTCCTTGAGGTTGGCGCCGTCGTTGGCGCCCCAGAACAGCGCGACCCCGAGGGCCTCCTCCGGCTTGGCCAGCCAGTGGCACACGACGTAGGCCGGGGTGTCGGCTCCCAGCAGGTCGTTGCAGCTGCGTGGGTCGTCCTGCGAGTACGCGGCCCCGGGTGTCATGACACCGACGAGCGCGAGCGTGGCGCCCATGGCGAGAGCCCGGCGCAGAGTAAGTCGCATGTCCTGAACTCCCCGGAAGCTGGTCAAAACGATCGATCTGCACTTTACCCAGATCACAATGGGCTCGACAGCCCCAGTCAAGGAATCCTCAGCATTCCGATATATCCCACCGGCCCCGTACCGGCCGTCACGCCTCACACCGCCACCGTGCCGAGGTGAGCCGTGCCGGAACGAGCGTCCCCGGCCCGGACGGCGCCCGGGGTGTTGCGGCTAGCCGGAATGCCGGGGACCCCGCTGGCATGAAGCCCCAGACTGGGGCTGCCAGCGCAGACGACGGGCGGCGGAGGCGACATCATGATGCGGTGAACACCTGTCCAGAGGCGAGCGGGCTCCCCCGGGCCGTCGAGCCACCGATGGGAAACTCCATCGCCGCCGACGAAAGCGCCCTGATCGCCCCATATCGAAACGGACCCTCATGTCGCCGCGCGCCAAGGATCTGAGCAACGGGTTTCACGGCCTTCCGAGGGCGGACGAGATCAAGCATCTCGCCCTGGCCACCGACGACCTGCTGGACCGGCTGGAGAGCGCCAGAAGCCGGGTCGACCGGTCGCTGACCCAGCAGCGGCGGTTCGTGGCCGACGCCTCGCACGAGCTGTTCACCCCGATCGCCGGTCTCAGAACGCTCCTGGAGGAGGCGCGGCTGCATCCCGGCGAGACGGATCTGGACGAACTCCTGTCAGACGCGCTGGAGGGCGTCGGCCGGCTCCAGACGATCGTCACCGACCTGCTGGTGCTGGCGAAGGTGGGGGCCAACACGCCTGACGCGTTCGTCACCGTGGATCTGGGGGAGATGGCCCGCACCGCGGTCTCGCGACGTGAGAACGGTGTCCCCGTACGGCTCCGGCTCGCCCCCGGGGTACGGGCGGACGTCGTCAACGCGGAGATCACCCGGCTCCTCGCCGATCTCCTGGACAACGCCCAGCGCCACGCCAGGCACGCGGTGCTGGTCGAGGTGTGCCGGAACGGCCGGTACGGCGAGCTGTCCGTCGCCGACGACGGTGACGGCATCGCCGCCGCCGACCGGGAGAGGATCTTCGAACGGTTCACCCGGCTGGACACCGCCCGCTGCCGCGACCGAGGGGGCACCGGGCTCGGCCTCACGATCGCCCGTGACATCGCCGAGGCCCACCGGGGGACCATCGACGTGGAGGACTCCAGCACCGGCGGCGCGCGGTTCGTCCTCCGCCTCCCCCTCGCCGGTCACCGGTCGCCCGAACACCCCTGACACCAGCTGCGACCGGCACCGATCGTCGGCGTGAACCCGATGCGCGGGACCGCCCACCGTCCCGGAACGGCACCGCCACGGGGAGAGGTGATCACGGGGCGGAACAGTCGCGACCGGTGTCGTCACAGTCGGTGTCGTCCACGACCGGTATCGTCACGGACAGCGACGTCCCCTCCTGCGCGGAGCTCACGACCTTCAGCCTGCCGCCGAGCGTCTCGATGCGGTCCTTGAGCCCGATGAGCCCCGACCCCTTGCCGTAGTCGGCTCCTCCGCCCCCGTCGTCGTGGACCGAGAGCCGGAGGGTCGTCCCGGCCGTGTCCAGGGTGACGTGCACCTCGGAGGCGTTCGCGTGCTTCGCCACGTTGGTCAGCGCCTCCGCCACCGTGTAGTAGACGGCCACCTCGGCGCACTTCGACAGGGGCGGGACGGGGGCCAGTTCGAGTTTCACGGGAAGGGCGGAGCGGCGCGCGAGCGCCTTCAGCGCGGGTACGAGCCCGCCCTTCGAGAGGATCGCCGGGTGGATGCCGCGCGAGAGCTCCCGCAGGTCGTCCGCGACCCCGGTCAGCCCCTGGACCGCGCGGGACAGCCGCCCCCTGAGTTCGGTCATCTCCGGCGGCACCCCGGCCTCCGCGGCACGTAGTTCGAGCCCGAGCGACACGAGGCGCTGCTGGGCCCCGTCGTGCAGGTCGCGCTCGATGCGCCGACGGGTCTCGTCGGCCGCGGCGACGACGCGGGCGCGGGAGGCGGCGAGCTCGGTGCGGGCCTGGGCGTTCGAGATGGCGGTCGCGACCAGCTCGGTGAAGTCCATCATGCTCTCCTCCACGCCCTCGAACCTCGGCTCCCGGGCGCTGGAGAAGACGAGCATCACGCCCCACAGGTAGCCGTCGACGACGATGGGAGAGCCGATGGCGGAGGTGACCCCCATCTTCTTGGCCCAACCGGCGATCTTTCCGGTGTTCCGGCCGTAGTCCGCCCTCCGCGTCGGGCGCCCCGTCCTCAGTACGGTGGCCGAGACGCTCACCTCGCTGAGCGGCCACTGCGAGCCGAGGGGCAGCACCTTCTCCGTGCCGTCCCGCCAGCTCCACGAGCCGAGCACCGTCACGTGGCCGGGGTCGTAGCGGCTGATCGCCACATGGTCCGCCTTCATGAGGGACCCCATCTCGTAGGCGACCGCGTTGAACAGCTCCACCGAGGAGATGCCCCGCGCCACGAGTGTCGCGACGCGCCGCAACGCCGCCTGCTCCCGCGCGATCCGGCGGATCTCGTCACGGTTGGACGCCAGGACGGCCCCGGTGTTCTCGCGATCACGGGCCGCCCTCAGCAGCGCCTCCAGGGAGGGCACCACCCGCTCGCGCAGACGCCTCCGTACGGGCTCGGGCACCCCGGCGGGCAGGACCAGCGTGCCGACCCTGGCGCCGCTCTCCATGAGCGGCACCACCTCCGCGTGCTCCTCCGCCGGGACCGCCCCAAGCCGGATCTCCAGGTTCGGTATCCCCAGGGTCCCGGCCAGGAGGCGCGAGGCCGGTGGCAGCGCCGCCTCCAGGTACTTCGTACGCAACAGGAGGTGGGCCAGGTGCGCGGCGAGGTCCGCCTCGCGACGACGGTCGTCCGCCTGGATGTTCAGCGAGCGCACCAGCGCCGCGATCGAGCTGATCACCACCCCGACGAGAAGGAAGATCGGGAGCGGGGTCCAGCGCCAGCTCGCCTCATACGAGAAGCTCCACGCGGGCAGGAGGTTGAAGTGGACGAAGGCGACGGCGCTGCCCGCCAGGGTCGCCAGCCCCGGGCCCAGACCCCACACGACCGAGACCAGCAGAACACCGAGCAGATAGATCCCCCCGAGGAAGTCACCCGACGTCACGCGCTCCAGGAAGAGGGACAGCAGGACTTCCGCCGCGATGCACAGGACGCCACAGATGATCCCCGCCACGAGGGGTGGCCGCTTTGTGCGCAGCAATAACGACAAAAGCCGTTCGCGCATAGAGACTAAGATACTCGCATGCCAGGAAGGGGATTGGCAGCTTTCCCCGACCGTACTCCGCACGTACGGCCACCTGGGCATCCGAGGCGTTTTTCCTTTAACCCCGCGTGACCGTCTCTGTATCCAGAATTAACGGAGAAACGCATGGCGAAAGGGCGGGAGCCGTGAGCGAGGACCGAATACGAATAGCGCTGGCGGACGACGATGTGCTTTTCCGCGAGGGGATGGCGAGCCTCATGTCGCGGTCGGGCTTCGAGGTCGTCGGCCAGGCCGGGGACGCGCCGGAGATCCTCGCCCTCGTCCGGCTGCACCGGCCGGATCTCGTCGTTCTCGACATCCGGATGCCACCGGCCCACGCCAACGAGGGTCTCGACGCGGCGCGGGTGATCCGCGAGGAGTTCCCGGAGACCGGGATCCTCCTGCTGTCCGCGCACATCGAGGTGGAGGAGGCGATGGAGCTGCTCGCCACCGGCCATCGGGTCGGCTACCTGCTCAAGAGCCGGGTGACCGGCGTGGAAGACTTCATGGAGACGCTCGGGCGCATCGCCCAGGGCGGCTCGGTCGTCGATCCGAGCCTCGTACGGGAACTCATCAGGACCCACCGCAGGGACGACCCGCTGGGGCTCCTCACCGCGCGCGAGCAGGAGGTTCTGGCCCTGATGGCCGAGGGACGCTCCAACTCCGGCATAGCGCACAAGCTGTGGATAACCGAGGGCACGGTCGAGAAGCACGTGCACAGCATCCTGTCCAGGATGCGGATACCGGGGACGGAAGAAGACCACCGCCGCGTCCTCGCCGTGCTGACCTTCCTCGACGCCCGCTGAGAGGGAACGGATCCGGCGTCACGGGACGCGCGCGGGGCCGTCGCCGTCGCCCCCTTCAAGGATCTCCCGGATGGCCGCCCCGGAAAGGGCTGATTTCGGGAGGAACGCGATGGCGGGGCTGATCGCGATCATCTCCGTGAAGTCTCCTTCCGCGTGCGTCGAGATCAGGATGACGCGCGGGGTGCCGGGCCGCGCGTCCACGAGCCGCCGGGCCAGGTCGAAGCCGCTCTCCTCGCCGAGATCGATGTCCACGAGCGCGACGTCCGGCCGGACGTCGCCGGCCTGCCGGAGGGCGTCGTCGCTCGCGGAGGCCATGCCGACCACGGCGATCCCCTCCATCTCGAGCAACACCCGGGCGGCGGTGCGGAAGTGATCGCTGTCATCGACGATGAGGCAGCGTATGGCCACACCTCGAGAATCCCAGGGAAACGACCCCAGGACATTGCAGCTAGCGGGGGTCCGGCCCGGTGGGCATCTCGGGTGCCGGGCGATAATCGGGGCATGCTTCCAGCCCAGCGGGCGTCCTAGATGCCGGCCGAATCCTCGCAGACCCTGGAGCGCGGCCTGCGGCTGCTGCGCCTGCTCGCCGACGGGCGGCGGGGCCGTACCCCCACGGAGCTGGCCGCGGAGCTGGAGCTGAGCCGCCCGGCGGTGTACCGGCTGCTCACCACCCTCCAGAGCGAGGGCTTCGTCCGCCGGGACGGCGACGGGCGGGTCCACCTGGGCTTCGGGGTCCTCGTCCTGGCCCGGGCCGTGCAGCCGCTGCTGCGGGAGGGTGCCCTCCCCACCCTGCGCAGGCTCGCCGAGGAGGTCGGGGCGACCGCGCACCTGACGGTGGCCGAGGGCGACGACGGCCTGGCCGTGGCGGTGGTCGAACCCTCCTGGACGAACATGCACGTCGCCTACCGCGAGGGCTCCCGCCACCCGCTGGAACGGGGTGCCGCCGGACTGGCCATCCTCGCCCTGCGCGAGGGCCGTACCGGCTATCTGGTCTCCGAGGGCCAGCTCCAGGAGGGGGCGAGGGGCGTCGCCGCCCCCGTGCCCGGCCTTCCCTGGCTGGAGGCGTCGGTGGGCGTGGTCACCTTCACCCCGCTCGACCCGGACTCCGTGGGTCCCCGGGTCGCCGCCGCCGCCGCGGAGCTGTCCGGCTCGCTGACCTGAGCCCCTCCGGCCCCGGCGCGGCACCCCCGCGCCGAATCCCGGTGGGCCCGCGGGTAGGGTGAACGCCGGTGCGCCGGGAAGTCTGGTCGGCAGTGTCTGACCCGACCCCGAAGTGGAGCACCGATGAACGACATCTCGCCCGGAACGCCTCGCCTGTTCAGCCGGGGTTCGTGGGACGAGGCCCGCCGCGTCGCGGACATCCTGCGCGGGGAGACCGTCGGCGGGGCGCTGCTGCTGGCCGGTGCGGTGGCGGCGATGATCTGGGCGAACTCCCCCTGGTCGGGAGCCTACGAGGCGCTGCGCGCCGTCAGGGTCGGCCCCGCGGCCCTGCACCTGGATCTGAGCCTGGCGGCCTGGGCCTCCGACGGGCTGCTGGCGATCTTCTTCTTCGTGGCCGGGCTCGAACTCAAACGCGAGTTCGTCGCCGGTGACCTGCGCCAGGCGCGGCGGGCCGCGGTGCCGGTCGCCGCCGCGTTCGGGGGTGTCGTCGTCCCGGCCGTGCTGTACCTGCTCGTCACCCTCTCCAGCGGCGCCGGTGACGGCGCGGCGAGGGGCTGGGCGATCCCGACGGCCACCGACATCGCGTTCGCGCTGGCCGTGCTCGCGGTCATCGGCCGCCACCTGCCCGCGGCGCTGCGCACCTTCCTGCTCACCCTGGCCGTGGTCGACGACCTGCTGGCCATCGTCATCATCGCGATCTTCTACACCGAGCACCTGTCGCCACTGCCGCTGCTGGGCACGCTGGTGCCACTGGCGGTCTTCGCCCTGCTGGTACGGCGCCGGGTGCGCGCCTGGTGGCTGCTGCTGCCCCTGGCCGTCGCGACCTGGGCGCTGATGCACGCCTCGGGCGTACACGCCACCGTCGCCGGGGTGCTGCTGGCCTTCACGGTGCCGGTCGTCCGTAGCGAGCGGGCGGGTGGCCCGGACGCCGGGCCCGGCCTGGCCGAACACTTCGAGCACCGCCTGCGGCCGCTCTCGGCCGGGGTGGCCGTGCCGGTTTTCGCGTTCCTGTCGGCGGGGGTGGGCATCGGCGGCCCGGACGGCCTGGTCACCGCCCTGACCGACCCCGTCGCGATCGGCGTCGTCGTCGGGCTCGTGGCCGGCAAACCCGTCGGGATCATGGTCGCGACCTGGCTGGTGTCCCGCTTCACCCGCGCCGACCTGGACGAGAACCTGGCCTGGGTCGACGTGGGCGGGCTGTCGGTGCTGGGCGGGATCGGGTTCACCGTCTCCCTGCTCGTCGGGGAGCTGGCCTTCGGGACCGGCAGCGAGCGCGACGCCCACGTCAAGGTGGCGGTCCTGGCGGGCTCCCTGATCGCGGCGCTGGTGGCGGCGCTGATCCTCCGCCTGCGCAACCGTGTTTACCGGCGCCTCCACGAGGCCGAGACCGCCGACCGTGACCAGGACGGCATCCCCGACGTCTACCAGCAGCGTCCCTGAACGTCCCTGAACGCGCTCAGGGACGCGGTTCCAGGAATTCGAGACGGTTGCCGTGGGGGCGCAACCTCCTGCCCCTCCGTCACGCGGCACGCGGCACGCGAGAATCAGGGAACACCCGACAAAGGCGGTGCGAGGAATGTCGGGCGATCGGGGCCGGTGTCGCCGCACGATGGGGAACATGGACGACACGACCCTGGTATCCCGCTTCCTTCACGACGGCTTCGTGAAACTGGAGGGCGCCGTCGCGCCGCGCGTGGCCGCGGACTGCGCGCGGCTGCTGTGGCGAGAGACCGGCTGCGACGCGGACGATCCGGCGACGTGGACGCGGCCCGTGCACTGGGTGGCCGACATGGCGCAGGGACCGTTCGCCGCCGCGCCCAACTCCCCGTTCCTGCAGCACGCGTACGACCTGCTCGTCGGCGCGGGACGCTGGGTGCCGCGCTACTCGCTGGGCTCGTTCCCGCTGCGCTTCCCGCACGAGGAGGAGCCGGACGACGCGGGCTGGCACATCGAGGGGAGCTACCTGCCGGAGGGCGAGAGCTGGTATTTCACGAACCTGCGCTCCCGGGGCCGGGCGCTGCTGATGCTGTTCCTGTTCAGCGAGGTCGGCGAGGAGGACGCCCCGACCCGGATCCGGGTCGGCTCACACCTCGACGTGCCGGAGGTGCTGGAGAAGTACGGGGAGGACGGGGCGAGCGGGCTGACCCTCGCGCCCGACCTGGTGGCGGCGTCCGGCCACCGGCCGCTCGCCCTCGCCACCGGCTCCCCGGGCGACGTCTTCCTGTGCCATCCGTTCCTGGTGCACGCGGCGCAACCGCACCATGGGGCGCGGCCGCGCTTCATGGCCCAGCCTCCGCTGATGCCGGCCGCGCCGTACGAGCTGGAGCGGGCCGACGGCGCGTACTCACCCGTGGAGATCGCGATCCGCCGGGGTCTGGGCCGGGACACCCCCGGTCCGGACGGGGAGGGCACCGGCCGCGACACGGACCGCGGCGCCGGGTAGGCGTGCTTCACCGGACAGGCGTGCCCGGACGGAGACGCTAACCCTTCGCGCCGGGGTACCGAGGGACACGTACCGGGACGACGTTTGACATCTCCCCGCCCCTGGCAGATGGTTGTTCGTATAAAGGACGCATGCGTCCGATAAACGGACAGAGACGGGAGAGTCGGATGCCGTACTACCGGGTCGTAGGGGAGATCCCTCGCAAGCGGCACGTGCAGTTCCGGCGGCCCGACGGCGGGCTGTACGCCGAGGAGTTGATGGGCGAGGAGGGGTTCTCCAGCGACTCGTCGCTGCTCTACCACCGCCACCTCCCCACGGCGATCATCAAGGCCGAGGCCGTCGAGCCCGACGCGTCGCGGGGGCTCCTCACCCCCAACGTGCCCCTCTCCCCCCGCCACCTGCGCACCCAGGACCTGCCCGCCGGGGGTGACCTGGTCACCGGGCGCGGGCTGCTCGCCGGGAACGCCGACGTCCGCATGTCGTACGCCGCGAGCGAGGAGGCCAGCGGGCTCTACCGCAACTCCATGGGCGACGAGTGCGTCTACATCGCGAGCGGGCGGGTCGGGTTCGAGTCGACGTACGGGGCGATCGAGGCCGGGGAGGGCGACTACGTCGTCGTCCCCACCGGGACGATCCACCGGTGGGTGCCCCGGGGCCCCGTCACGGCGTTCGTCATCGAGGCGGCGGGCCACATCCGGCCGCCCAAGCGTTACCTGTCCAAGTACGGCCAGTTCCTGGAGCACGCGCCCTACTCCGAGCGCGACCTGCGCACCCCGCAGGAGCCCCTGATCGCCGAGGGCGAGGAGGTGCCGGTGCTCGTCCGCACGCGCGGCGGGCTCACCCGGCTGGTCTACCGCGACCACCCGTTCGACGTGGTCGGCTGGGACGGCTGCCTCTACCCGTACGCGTTCAACATCAACGACTTCGAGCCGGTCGTGAAGCGCACCCACGCCCCGCCGCCGGTGCACCAGACCTTCGAGGGTCCCAACTTCGTGATCTGCTCGTTCTGCCCCCGGCCGCTCGACTTCCACCCGGACGCGATCCCGATCCCCTACAACCACCACAACGTCGACTCCGACGAGCTGATGTTCTACGCGGGGGGCGACTACACCGCGCGCAGGGGGTCGGGCATCGACGTGGGCTCGGTCTCGCTGCACCCGGCGGGGTTCACGCACGGCCCGCAGCCGGGCGCCGTCGAGGCCGTCATCGAGGCGGTGCGACAGGGCCACACGCGGACGAGCGAGCTGGCCGTGATGGTCGACACCTTCCGCCCCCTCGACCTGGGCCCGGCCGGGCTGTCGGTGGAGGACCCCGCGTACGCCTGGACGTGGGCCCGTTGACGGACGCGCCCCCGGCCCCGGCCCTCGCCCCGGACGCGCCCCCGGCCCCGGCCCTCGCCCCGGACGCGCCCCCGGCCCCGGCCCTCGCCCCGGACGCGCCCCCGGCCCCGGCCCTCGCCCCGGAGGCGGGCACGGTCACGGACGCGGCCTCGGAGGCCCGCACGAAGGCGGGCACGACCTCTCGGGCCCGAGGAGCACGGTCACGGGCCCGCCACGGGGTAGGGACAGGGGCATGAGGACGGAGACGGGGACGACGGGGACGACGGGGACGACGGGGACAGGGACGGGTGCGAACGTGAACGACGCAGGCACGACGACGGCGCCGCTCTTCCGGGAACTCGTCGACGACGCCGGGCTGTTCCCGCCGACCGGCCTGCCGATGGCCGAGGCCCTGGAGCGGCACCGGAACGACCTGGCGGGCAACGACCCGGTGCTCACCCACCGGTTCCTCTGCCCCGCCGGACGCCTGGCGGAGCTTCGCGACCACCTGACCTTCCCGATCCGGCTCGGCCTCATCCTGGACACCCCCGACGTCCCGTCCCTCGACGGCGTCGCCGTCGAGCTGGTCGAGGTTCGCCAGGCGCCGGGCGAGACCCCCCGGAGCGTGTCGGAGCGGCTGGCCGGGCGGCTGCCCGGCGGCGCCCGGCTGTTCGTGGAGGTCTCCCCGGACGACCGCGCCTCCCTGCCGCGCGACGGCACCGGCCCCGGCCTGAAGTTCCGCTGCGGCGGGCTGACGGCCGGAGCCTTCCCCGGCGCCTCGGACCTGGGCGCCCTCGTCGCGCACTGCGCGAAGTACGGCGTGCCGTTCAAGGCGACCGCCGGGCTGCACAACGCGGTCCGCCACTTCGACCCCGTGCTGGGCGTGGACCGCCACGGCTTCCTCAACCTCGTCCTCGCGGTCTGCGCGGCCGTCGAGGAGCGCGACCCGGTGCCGGTGCTGAAGCTGACCGACGTCGGCGAGCTGGTACGCCTGGCCCAGGCCGTGCCCGGCGACACCGCGACGCGCGCCAGGGAGCTGCTGGTGTCGTACGGGTCGTGCGACACGCGCACCCCGATCGAGGACCTGGCGGCCCTGTGCCTGATAGACCGGCGCCCGCCCGCCCCCGGCACAGAAGGCGAAGAAGACACAGAAGAGGAGAGCGCGTGATGTCTTGGGGCCTGGAGAACCTGCCCTACGGAGTCTTCTCCCGCCACGAGGGGGAGACCCCCCGCGTCGGCGTCCGGTACGGCGACCACGTGCTGGACCTGGCCGGCGCCCTGCACGACGAGGTGTTCGCCACCGGCTCGCTCAACGCCTTCATGTCCCGGGGCCCGGCCGCCTGGCGCGACACCCGGGCCCTGATCCAGAACAAGCTGAGCACCGACCGGGCGGTGACGGAGCCGCACCTCGTCCCGCTCGACCAGGTCACGCTGCACCTGCCGATCGAGGTGGCCGACTACGTCGACTTCTACTGCTCGCTGGAGCACGCCTCCAATCTGGGCCGGATGTTCCGCCCCGACGAGGAGCCGCTCAAGCCGAACTGGCGGCACCTGCCGGTCGGCTACCACGGCAGGTCCGGGACGGTCGTCGCGTCCGGCACCCCGGTCACCCGGCCCTGCGGGCAGCGCGGCGCGGGGGTCTTCGGCCCGTCCGCCAAGCTGGACATCGAGGCGGAGCTGGGATTCGTCGTCGGCGTGCCCACGGCCCTCGGCGACCGGGCCGGGCGGTTCGAGGACCACGTGTTCGGCGTGACCCTGGTCAACGACTGGAGCGCCCGCGACATCCAGGCGTGGGAGTACGTCCCGCTGGGCCCGTTCCTGGGCAAGTCCTTCGCCACCTCGGTGTCGCCGTGGATCACCCCGCTCGCGGCCCTGTCGGAGGCGCGCGTCGAGGGCAGGCCGCAGGACCCCGAGCCGCTCGGCTACCTGCGCCGCGAGGAGCCGTGGGGGCTCGACCTGCGGCTGGAGGTCTCCGTGAACGGCGAGGTCGTCTCCCGGCCCCCGTACCGGGACATGTACTGGACGCCCGAGCAGATGCTCGCCCACATGACCGTGAACGGCGCCGCCCTGCGCACCGGCGACCTCTACGCCAGCGGCACGGTCTCCGGCTCCGCCCCCGGCGAGCGCGGCTCGCTGATCGAGCTGACCTGGAACGGGACCGAACCGCTGAAACTGCCCGACGGCTCGGCCAGGGCCTTCCTGGAGGACGGCGACACCGTCACGATCACCGCGACCGCCCCGGGACCCGGCGGGACCGTGATCGCCCTGGGCGCGGTCTCGGGCACGATCGAGCCCGCCCGGTAGCCCCGGCGGCCGGTGTAAGAGCCGGGCCTGTCGGCGATCGGGCGGAGGACATACCGTGGGGAGAGGAACCTCCCGGACGTCCGGCGCGTTGTACAGACAGGAGGCCGGAGCATGGAGTTTTGGGTTATCTGGTTGATCTTGGCGGTCGCCCTGGGAGTCGCCGAGATCCTCACCCTGACCACCGCTCTCGGCCTGCTCGGGGGCGCCGCCCTCGTCACCTCCGTCGCCGCCGGGCTCGGGCTGCCGGTCCCGCTCCAGCTCGTGGTGTTCGTCGCCTCCCTGGTCGCCGGGGTGACCCTGGTCCGGCCCGTCGCCAAGCGCCATCTCACCATGCGGCAACCCCGCGGCCAGCGGTTCGGGATCCAGGCGCTCGTGGGCAAGCCCGCCTACGTCCTGCGCGAGGTGACCGGCAGGGACGGCCGGGTGCGGATCGGCGGTGAGGAATGGTCCGCCAGAGCCTATGACGAGACCCTGGTGATACCCGCCGGGGCGACCGTCGACGTCATCGAGATCGAGGGCGCGACCGCGCTCGTGTATCCACGGGAGTGACAGCATGGACGCTCTGCTCATAGCCGGACTGCTCGTCGTCCTGCTGGCCGTGTTCACCGTGATCCGCTCGGTGCGCATCGTCCCCCAGGCCCGGGCCCGCAACGTGGAGCGGCTGGGCCGCTACCACACCACCCTGAAGCCCGGCCTGAACTTCGTGATCCCCTACATCGACCGGGTCTACCCGATGATCGACCTGCGTGAGCAGGTCGTCTCCTTCAAGCCCCAGCCGGTGATCACCGAGGACAACCTCGTCGTCGAGATCGACACGGTCCTGTACTTCCAGGTCACCGACCCCCGGGCGGCGGCGTACGAGATCGCCAACTACATCCAGGCCGTGGAGCAGCTCACGGTCACCACGCTGCGCAACGTCGTCGGCTCGCTCGACCTGGAGATGACGCTGACCTCGCGCGACACGATCAACAGCCAGCTGCGCGGGGTGCTGGACGAGGCGACCGGCAAGTGGGGCATCCGGGTCAACCGGGTGGAGATCAAGGCCATCGACCCGCCCAAGAGCATCAAGGAGGCGATGGAGAAGCAGATGCGCGCCGAGCGGGACAAGCGCGCCGCGATCCTCAACGCCGAGGGCCAGCGGCAGTCGCAGATCCTCACCGCCGAGGGTGACAAGCAGAGCGCGATCCTGCGGGCCGAGGGTGACCGGAGCGCCGCGATCCTCAAGGCCGAGGGCCAGTCGCAGGCCATCGACGAGGTCTTCCAGGCCGTGCACCGCAACGACCCCGACCCCAAGCTGCTCGCGTACCAGTACCTTCAGGTGCTTCCCGAGCTGGCCAGGGGCCCGAACAACACGTTCTGGGTGATCCCCAGCGAGGTCACCTCCGCGATCCAGGGCGTCTCCAAGGCGTTCACCGAGGCGCTGCCGCAGTCGTCGGCCGTCCGCGAGGCCCCCAGGGTGAACGAGGCCGCGGCCGAGGAGCGCAAGCAGGCCGAGCAGGCCGCCGCCGACGCGGTCGCCGAGGCGGCCGAGGCCGATCTGGGCCCCCGCCAGCTCAACGCGCCGCCCGCGCACCTGCCCGGCGACGGCCTCCTGGGTACGGGGACGCGGGAGGAGCACCACCACCGCACCACCTCCTGACTCCCCCGAGGTCCCCTGGTCGGTTTGCGGTCAGATGTCTGGGTAACCCTCCAAGTCCCGGGGACCGGGCGTGAAGCAATGCTGTGGGTGGGGTTAAGAAAACCGCGATGGACACCCCCGAAGGCGACCGGGCACAGTGCGTAGGGTCGGAGCTGAGGGGGAATCCACTATGAAAGCGCTGGTCAAGGAGAGGGCCGAACCGGGCCTGTGGCTGGCCGACGTGCCCGAGCCGTCCGTCGGCCCGGGTGAGGTGCTGATCAGGGTGCTGCGCACCGGGATCTGCGGCACCGACCTGCACATCCGGAGTTTCGACGCGTGGGCCCGGCAGACGCTGCGGACGCCGCTCGTCGTCGGCCACGAGTTCTGCGGCGAGGTCGTCGAGGTGGCGCCGGGCGTGGAGGACATCTCCCCCGGCGACCTGGTCAGCGGCGAGGGGCACCTGGTCTGCGGCAAGTGCCGCAACTGCATGGCCGGGCGGCGGCACCTGTGCCGCAGCACCGTCGGCCTGGGGGTCAACCGCGACGGCGCCTTCGCCGAGTACCTGACGCTCCCGGCCTCCAACGTCTGGGTGCACCGGGTCCCGGTCGACCTCGACGTGGCCGCGATCTTCGACCCGTTCGGCAACGCGGTGCACACCGCCCTGACGTTCCCGATGGTCGGCGAGGACGTGCTGATCTCCGGCGCCGGGCCGATCGGGCTGATGGCCGCCGCGGTGGCCACCCACGTGGGCGCCCGCAACGTCGTCGTCACCGACGTCAGCCCCGAACGGCTGGAGCTGGCCCGCAAGCTCGGGGTCACCCTGGCGCTGAACGTCGCCGAGACGTCCGTCCGGGAGGGCATGGACGGGCTGGGCATGCGCGAGGGCTTCGACGTGGGCCTGGAGATGTCCGGGAACCCGAAGGCGCTCCGCGACATGATCGCCTCCATGTCGCACGGCGGGAAGATCGCCATGCTCGGCCTGCCCGCCGAGGAGTTCGCCGTCGACTTCGCGACGGTCGTGACCTCGATGATCACCCTCAAGGGCATCTACGGCCGGGAGATGTACGAGACGTGGTACGCCATGTCCGTGCTGCTGGAGAAGGGTCTCGACCTCTCACCGGTGATCACCGATCGCTTCTCCTACCGCGACTTCGACGCGGCCTTCGACACCGCCGCCGGGGGCAGGACCGGCAAGGTCATCCTGGACTGGACGGTCTGATGTCCGGTTCCCACGACGCCCTCAGCAAGATCATCTCGGATTGGACCGCCTGATGTTCGACAATCTCCGCGACGACTTCCGTACGACCCTGAACGAGATCGCCGAGGCCGGGCTGCTCAAGCCCGAGCGGGTGATCACCACCCCGCAGCGCGCCGGGATCGCGGTCGCGGGGGGTGGCGAGGTCCTCAACTTCTGCGCCAACAACTACCTCGGCCTCGCCGACCACCCCGAGGTGGTCGCCGCCGCCCAGGAGGCCCTCGACCGCTGGGGCTTCGGCATGGCCTCGGTCCGCTTCATCTGCGGCACCCAGGAGGTGCACAAGGAGCTGGAGGCGCGGCTGTCGGCCTTCCTCGGCCAGGAGGACACCGTCCTGTACAGCTCGTGCTTCGACGCCAACGGCGGCGTGTTCGAGACGCTGCTCGACGACCGCGACGCGGTGATCTCCGACGCCCTCAACCACGCGAGCGTCATCGACGGCATCCGCCTGTCCAAGGCGCGGCGCCTGCGCTACGCCAACCGCGACCTGGCCGAGCTGGAGGCGCGGCTCAAGGAGTCCGCCGACGCCCGCCGCAGGCTGATCGTCACCGACGGCGTCTTCTCCATGGACGGCTACGTCGCGCCGCTGAACGAGATCTGCGACCTGGCCGAGCGGTACGGGGCCATGGTGATGGTCGACGACTCCCACGCCGTCGGCTTCGTCGGCAGCGGAGGCGGGGGCACCCCCGAGCTGCACGGCGTGCGCGACCGGGTCGACATCCTCACCGGCACGCTCGGCAAGGCGCTCGGCGGGGCGAGCGGCGGCTACGTGTCGGCGCGCAGGGAGATCTGCGAGCTGCTGCGCCAGCGCTCGCGCCCCTACCTGTTCTCCAACTCCCTCGCCCCGGTGATCGCCGCCGCGTCGCTGCGCGTCCTCGACCTGATCAGCGGCTCCGACGAGGCCCGGACGAGGCTGCGCGCCAACACCGAGCGGTTCCGCACCGGCATGACCGAGGCCGGGTTCGACATCCTGCCGGGCGACCACCCCATCGTCCCGGTGATGATCGGCGATGCCGCCGAGGCCGCCGCGATGGCCGAACGCCTGCTGGAGCTGGGCGTCTACGTGATCGGCTTCTCCTACCCCGTGGTCCCGCACGGGCAGGCCCGCATCCGGGTCCAGCTGTCCGCGGCCCACTCGGCCGAGGACGTCGACCGCGCCCTGGCGGCCTTCGCCGCCGCCAGGGGCTGACCACCGGTCACCCCCTGGGACCGAGCACCGGGGCCGGACACCGGCTCCGGCCCATCACCGGGTACCCCATATCGCCGGGCACCCCGGCCTTGGCTGTCGTCAGGCGCCGCCAAAGACCGCCAAACGGGTCTTTGGCGCAGTTCACGGGCGACCTCGGCGAGAATACAGAGGTGATGGACACGCGGCGGCTCAGGACCCTGCGTGCGGTGGCCGACCACCGCACGGTCACCGCGGCCGCCGCCGCGCTGCACCTGACCCCCTCGGCGGTCTCCCAGCAGCTCGTCGCCCTGGAGCACGAGGTGGGCCACCGGCTGCTCGACCGCGACGGCCGGGGCGTGCGGCTCACCTCCGTCGGGCGCATCCTGCTCGACCACGCCAACGAGATCTTCGCCCAGCTGGAGCGGGCCGGGGCCGACATCGCCGCCTACACGGCCGGCACCGCGGGCGAGGTGAAGGTGGCCTCCTTCGCCACCGCGATCGGGCTGGTCGTGGCGCCCGCGGTCGGCGTCCTGCGGGACAAGGAGCCCGGCATCCGGGTGCGCGTCCTGGACGCCGAGGGCGACCAGAGCCTGACCATGGTCCTGGACGGCGCGGTGGACGCGGCCGTGGCCGTGGAGTACCGAGGGGCCCCGGCCGAGGACGACCGGCGGCTGTCGCGCATCCCCCTCTACTCCGAGCCGTTCGACCTGGTGCTCCCCCGGGGCCATCGCCTCTCCGGGGGCGGGGTGACGGTCGCGGACCTGTCGGGCGAGACCTGGATCGGCCCCTACCCGGGCAACCCCTGCCACGACGTGATCGCGCTGGCCTGCGAGCACGCGGGCTTCACCCCCGAGTTCGCCCACTCCTCCGACGACTTCAGCGCGGTGGTCGCGCTGGCCGCCGCCGGGTCCGGGGTGGCGATGGTGCCGCGCCTGGCCCTGCGCGGCACCGACCTGTCCGGCGTGGTGATCCGCCCGGTCCCCGGCCCCGAGCGCCGCGTCTTCACCGCCGTACGCCGAGGCGCCGAGCGGCACCCCCTGCTCGCCCCCCTGCTGGACGCCCTCCGGCACACCGCGACGGCCCTGGACCGAACCTCGTCACCCTGAAGGTCCGTGACGACCACCATCACTTCCTCTGCCAACACGCTCGGCGACGTGGACCCGCCCGCTGTCATCACGACGATTGATGTTCGGTATAACCGAAGATATATTCGGCTCATGCGAAGCGTCGCGGCGCCGATCGTTCCCATCTTCAAGACTCGGACCCAGGCGGAGATCCTGGCCGCCGTCTATCTACGGCCCCGGCAGGACTGGACTCTCGCCTCTCTCGCCCGAGATCTGGGCGTAGCCCCCTCAACCTTGCACGCCGAAGTTCATCGCCTCATCGACGCTCAATTGATCACTGCCACCGAGATCGGGCGTTCCCACGTCCTGCGCGCCAATACCGGCCATCCGCTGTTCCGGCCCGTGACCGAGATCCTGAGCTACATATATGGACCTCGTACGATCATCAGCGAGGAGTTCGCCGGCATTCCCGGCACCGAGCGCCTGCTCATCTTCGGCTCGTGGGCCGCCCGCCATGCCGGAAACCCAGGACCTGTCCCCCACGACATTGACATACTCGTCGTCGGTGAGGTCGACCGTGCCGCCCTCTATGCCGCCGCCGACCGTGCTCAGGAACGCATCGGCACGCCGGTCAATCCCGTCCTCGCCTCCACCCGCCGCTGGAACGCGGAGGCCGACGCCCTCATCAGGCAGATCAGGTCAGCCCCCGTGATCGACCTGACCGCCGAGATCCACACCCGATCGGAGAAACCCGGCCCATGACACGGTGGACACGTGGCGAGGCGGACGTCGAGCGGATGTTGACCTCCGGCGAACTCCAGCGCGTCCGTGGCGAGGCCACCGACGGCAGTGGATGGCTGGAGAAGGCGACCACCACCCTCGCCAGCGCCGAAGGGCTCAGAACGGCCGATCCGAACTCCGCCTACACACTCGCCTACGACGCGGCGCGCTTCGCCTGTGCCGGCCTACTGGCACAACAGGGTTTACGGGCCACGACCTCCGGTGGCCACTACGCCGTCCAGCAAGCCGTGATCCGGCAGTTCGGCCCCACGTTCGAGCCGTACGGGACCATGCGCCGCAGGCGCAACGAACTCGAATATCCGGAGTTCCCCGACGAGGTGGTGGAAACAGCGGAAGCGGACCACGCGATAGCGGCCGCACGCGCACTGATCGACGCCACCGGCAAACTCCTCGACCACCTCGGAATGTTCTGATCTCCTGGAGCGGGGTGACGGTGACCGACCTGTCTAACGAGACCTGGATCGGCCCCTATCCGGGCAACCTCTATCACGACGTGATCGCACCGGCCTGCGAGTACGCAGGCTTCGCCTACTCCTCCGACGGCTTCAGCGCGGTGGTCGCGCTGGCCGCCGCGTCTTCACCGCCGTACGCCGAGGCGCCGAGCGGCATCCCCTGCTCGTCCCCCTGCTGAACGCCCTCCAGGACACCGCGGCGACACTGCGCCGTACCCCGCCCCTGTGACGCGGACGTTCGCCGAGACCAGGAACATCATCGGCAGGTACGAGGCCGCGCGACGCACGTCACCTCGGTCCTCGGGTTCCCGAGGCGACAAGAACTCCCCGTCGTCCGTTCGCGCCCCCTTCGAAGCGGACCACCGGTTCCGGTGACGGCGCCAGTAACGCCCCGCGACCACCACCATCAGAGCGGTCGCGGCGATCATCCCCCCGAACGCCGCCTGAAGCACCAACTCCATATCACCCACCCCGTCCTTAAGGCTTCTTATGGGGCTTTTCGTGCAACGGAGGCCTCATGGATGCGCCATGACCTGCGCGTTTTCGGAAAGCGCTTTACCCCATCCACCCCACTTCCCGGGGAATGCGATACGTTCGCGGAACCGGCCCACCGGTCATCATCGCGAAGTGACGTACGACACTCTTCAAGAGCACGACGTCAATACCCCATCGCGGCGGCTACCACCGGTGACGAGGCTCACGAGCGGGCTCCGGCATCGGGATGGGAGAACCCCCGGCGGGGCGCTCCAACGGGGGAGGTGGAACTGGAGCGGCACATGCCGCAGGTTCTTTCGTGGGGGACGAACCCGCGTGCCACTACCCGCCGGGGGTGGTTCATCGGCTCCCGATGGGTGCTGGGAGCGGTGCGTCACCCCCGCCGAGCGGAGATCGGCGCTCCGGGAAGGAGGTCATCCGGAGGCGGCGAGGCTGTTTCCCCGGTGAGCCCCCCGTCAGAGCGCGGTGGATTCGCGGGAAGCTCGCACCAGACGGTCCGGCCGGGTTCGCGGCCGTGGGAGCGGTAGCCCCAGTTTCCGCCCGAGAGCATGCCGACGATGGCCAGCCCCCGGCCGTTCTCCATCAGGAGGCATGCCGGGTCCGCCCTGAGACGGGGTTCCTCGACGCTCAGGCCCGCGTCCACGACCTCGACGCGCAGCAGGCCGCCGTACGCCAGCAACCGCAGGATCAGCGGGTCGTCACCGGAAGTCCCGGCCTGCCCGGCGACCCCGTACCGGGCGTGCCGGACAGCGTTGGTCACCAGTTCGGACACGACCAGCCGTGCGTTCTCGTAGGCCGGATGACCCTCCCCCAGCCATTCACGAACCTCACCCCGCGCCCTGGAAGCGGCCCTGGGATCACTGGTCAGAAAAATCTCACTGAACGTCTCCGGTTTCATGGAATTACCCTTCCGACCGAATTGAACCGACCCGTTCTCACGTGAGCCACCAACTGACATCCCGCGACAGCATCGGCTCGACAGACACACGGTCCCAAACGCGGAGGCACAGAGAAAGCCGATCTGCGCTTATCGCGGGTTCACAGCCTGCGAAGCAAGTTCACAACACTGTGAACCCGCGAAAACCTCATATCCATTCCCATGGCAATGAAAATGAAGGAGACTCCTGAAGAGGTAACGAGAGGAGACCGAAATGAGCATCACCCCGGAGCCGGAGCCGAAATCAGAGTCAGAGTTCGATACGGATTCACATGAATCCACGCGCGTTCAGTTCGGCAGAGAGCTAAGGAAATACCGCATTTTATCTGGATTTACTCAAAGGCAGCTCTGCATCGCGGTCCCCATCGCCGTAAGCCATCTGAGCATGCTGGAGAACGGCCACAGGGCACCCACCAGGAAACTGGCCCACCAGATGGACGAGGCACTCGACCTGGGCACAACGCTCGTCGACCTGCTGGACCGCCTGGATCGCATGGCCACACAGGTCCCCCGCTGGTTCCGCTCCTGGCTGGAGTTCGAGCCCGAAGCGGAGGCGCTCCACATGTGGGAACTGTCGATGATTCCCGGACTCATGCAGGTGGAGGGATACGCGCGAGCCCTGATCAGCAACGAACCGGGCATCACACCAGAACAGGCGGACAAACGTGTAGCGGCTCGTTTGGAGCGACAGGAAATCCTCAGGCGGCCCAAGCCTCCCAAGATCTGGGCGGTGCTGGACGAAGGCATCCTGCACAGACCCGTAGGCAGTCCAGAAGTGATGAAGTGCCAGCTTCGGCATCTCCTGGAACTCGGGGAAAGTTCCCATACCTCACTTCATCTGCTTCCGTACGCGGCTTACAGCACCGTGGGCCTGCTCGGAAGCTTCGTCATCGCGGACATGCCCAAAGGGCAGCCTTCCGTTGCCTACATCGATTCCCAGAGCATGGGAGATCGAGTAACCGAGCGGGCCGGGGAGGTGAAAGAGCTAGCATTCAGGCACAACGAGATCCGAGCCGACGCCCTGTCCCGGCGCGAATCACTCAAAATGATCAAGGAGGCGATCCAGCGATGGACGACCTGATCCAAGAGCTCCACAGCGCCCACTGGCGTAAATCCACTCTCTCCGGTGGAGACGGAAGCAACTGCGTCGAGATCGCCAACCTGCCCAACGGCCACCGGGGCGTTCGTGACAGCAAAAACCCCACCGGCCCCGCCCTCGTCCTCACCCCCCACCAGTGGAACACCTTCGCCGACAGCATCAAGAACGGAGACCTCGACTGAACCGACCCAACAGATGCCCGGCGGGAAGCCTTCCGGCCTCGCGACCCGGAGGACTCCATCGGTCACCGACGGAAACCGGAGGCATGAGAATCAACGCCGATCACCGAGCCGAGGACAGGGCCGCGGATCAGGACCGGGGTGCCGCGGTGAGCTTCGCGACGTCGGAGGTGTAGACGGTCATCCAGTGCGGATGCAGCCGGTAGTAGACCACCTCGTTGTCCCAGTCGAAGGCGTCGTCGTTGTAGAAGTCCTTGAGGTACGCAAGCAGGTCCGGCCAGTCTGCGGCCGGCTCGCCGTCCCGGGGGTTGAGGATCTCCACCGTGCCGTGTGTGAACACGCCCAGTTCCTCACCGCGCAGGTGCGCGGCGCTGACGGCGGGCCTGGCGGCGAGGTGGCGGGCCTTGGCGGCGTCGCGTGCCGTGCCGAAGTGCCACTTTCCGTGCAGGAAGTGCCCGTCCACACCGCTGATCCGCGGCTCGCCTTTCGCCGTCACGGTGGACAGCGCGAGGGTGCGCATGCCGGTGAGGACCTGGGTGAGCTGCTCCGCGGTCAGGGTGTGCTCTCCGTTGATGATCGAGCGGAGGTGCGAGGTGGAACGGGAGAGGGAGGCGTCGAGGAGGGCCTGAAGCTCTTTGAGCTCCTCTGGCGTTTCGCGCATCGAAGTCCTTGTCCATCCGTAGGGGTCGGTCCACGGCCGTCGTCGACGTCGGCCGGTGGGGCCATGCTCGCCCGAAAACCCGACACCTTGTGTCATGTTTCCTCGGTGAAAGGCGTACCACCGGCACGCTCCGAGCCGGCGACATCGTCCTCCCTCCACGCACCGATCGGCCGAAGCCGTCTCCTCCCCCCGTGTCGTCTCGTACGTCAGACGGAGAAGTCCCGCAGCAGGCCCGTGTACCTCTTGGGGCCCGGAGGGGCGAACTCGCCACGGGTGCTGGTCCGCAGGCCGAGGGAGACCAGCGACTCGACGAGCTTGGTCGCCACGGCCACGCCGTCGATCACCGGGACGCCGACGGCGCGGGAGACGTCCGCGCAGAACGAGGCCATGCCCGCGCAGCCGAGCACGATCGAGTCGCAGCCGTCCCGCTCCACGGCCTCGGCGCACAGGGCGGTCACCACCCCCCGCGCGTCCGAGGAGGGGTCGTCCAGCTCCAGTACGGGGATGTCGCAGGCGTGCACCCCCCGGCACGCGCCCGCGAAGCCGTACCGTCCGGCGAGGTCCCACGCCCGGCCCGTGGTCCTGGCGAGGGTCGTCACGACGCTGAAGCTCCGGCCGACCAGGGTGGCGGCGTGCATGGCCGCCTCGGCGATCCCGACCACCGGCCCCGAGGCGAGCTCGCGGGCGGCGTCGAGGCCGGGGTCGCCGAAGCAGGCGATGACGTACCCGTCCGCCCCCGCCGCCTCGCCCGCCGCGATCTCCGCCAGCAGGCCCGGCACGGACAGGGCCTCGTCGTAGTGGCTCTCGATCGACTCCGGGCCCATGGCCGGGTTGACGGCCGTGACGACGGTGGACGGCGCCGCGACCGCCCGGGCGCACCGGCCGATGTTCTCGGTCATGGCCCGGGCGGTGTTGGGATTGATCACCCGGATGCTGACGTGGGTCATCAACCGGCCAGGGCCGTGCCGTCCGACACCCGCTCGATGTCGTGGCCGAGGCCGCCGATCCTCGGCGAGATCAGTTCCAGCAGGGTGAACGCCGCGAACCCGAGCCCGCAGCCGATGAACCAGCTGTAGTCGGAGAGCCAGGTCACGTCGATCGTGGTGATCCCCAGGTCGAGCAGCATCTTCGGCACCAGCACCGACGCGATCGCGGGAACCCCGCTGAGCACCGTCGCCCAGACCGCGTTGGGGTTGTAGCCGCCCCGGAAGAAGTAGCGGCCGGTCGGTTCGAGGGTGAACATGTCGTCCACCCAGACCCGCTGGCGGCTCACGATGTAGTAGCCGGAGATCAGGATCCCGAACAGCGGCCCGATCAGGGCACCGAGGATGCCGAGCGTGTAGTGGATGGCGTCCGGGTTGCTGTACCAGTTCCACGGCGTGAGCAGCACGGAGCCGACCGCCGCGATCATGCCGCCGGTCCGCCAGCTGATCTTCTGCGGGTTCACGTTGGAGAAGTCGAACGCCGGGGAGATGAAGTTCGCGACGATGTTGATGCCGATGGTCGCGATGACGAAGGTGAGCCCGCCCAGCAGGATCGCGAACGGCGTGTCGATGCGCTCGACCGTGTGGATGGGGTCGGTGATGAGCTCGCCGAACACGGGCACGGTCGCCGACGCGGTGACCACCGTGAGCAGCGAGAAGAACAGGAAGTTGACCGGCAGCCCGAGAAGGTTGCCCTTCTTCACCGCCGCGAACGACCTCCCGTACCGGGAGAAGTCACCGAAGTTCAGCATCGGCCCGGAGAAGTACGAGACGACGAGGGCGATCGCGCTGAGCATGACCGGGATCGACGCGCCGAAGTCGAGGTTCTCCCCCTCGGAGAGGTCGAGGCTGATGTTCTCCCAGCCCGCCTGGCTCACCAGATAGACGGCGAGCACGACCATGACGACGTACACGGCGGGCCCGGCCCAGTCGATGAACCGCCTGATCGCCTCCATGCCCTTCCAGAACACGGCCGCCTGGGCGACCCAGAGGATGGCGTAGCAGATGTAGCCGAGCGGGGACAGGCCGAGGAAGCCGCCCTCGTTCAGCGACGCCGACGCGGGCCAGAACTTGAGGAAGATGATGATGAGCGACTGGGAGGCGAGGTAGGTCTGCACCCCGTACCAGGCGATCGCGATGAGGCCCCGGATGATCGCGGGGATGTTCGCGCCGCGCACCCCGAAGATCGCCCGGTTGATGACCGGGTACGGCACCCCGGTGACCTGGCTCGGCTTGGCGACCAGGTTGCAGAACACGTTCACGATGACGATGCCCACGATCAGGGCGAACAGGACCTGCCAGCTCGCCAGCCCGAGGGCGAACAGGCTGCCCGCGGTGACGTAGCCGCCGACGCTGTGCACGTCGGACATCCAGAAGGCGAAGATGTTGTACGAGGACCACGTCTGCTCGCGGAGCGGGGCCAGGTCCTCGTTCGCGAGGCGGGGGTCGTAGCCGGGCTTGACGAGCCCGGCGCCGACGGGCATGCCCGCCGCCTCGACGACGTCGTGTAGTTTCGGCTGGGACGGTGCGCTGTGTTCGGTCATTGTCGGCTTCCGTGGGGGGTACGGTGCGGGAACCGGTGTGTCCCGCGCGCGGGTGTGCCGAGGCGGAAGGTGCCGGGAGACCGGCCCGGGTGATCGGCCCGGGGAGCCGGCCCCGGTGGCCGGCTCGGAGAATCGGCTTCAGGGAATCGGCTTCGGAGGATCGGTTTCGGAGGATCGGCGAGAATGGCGTGTCGGCGGAGCCGTGGCGACCGCTCAGGACCGGGTGACGAGCCATGGCCAGGGCCGTCACAGAAGCTGTGGCGTGGACTGTTAAGTGGTCACTTAACAGCTGTCGTCAATGTATGCCTTGACGCCCGAGCCCTGATTTCGCCCGCGTAAAGGCCTTGTGACAATCGGTGTGGAGGCCGTGACACCCATGACCCCGGAACCCGGTACGGAGATCGAGGCCATCACGAACGAGCACCTCGGCCGGAGGCTCCGCGAGCTGCGGCTCCGGTCGGGGATGTCGCTGCGGGCCCTGGCCCGCGAGCTCGGCATCTCGCCCAGCGCGGTGTCCCAGATCGAGCTCGGCACGATGCGGCCGTCCGTCAGCAGGCTCATCGCCTTCGTGTCCGCGATCGGCGTGCCGCTCGCGGCCGTGTTCGACACGGCGGAGGCGGCCGGCGCCGAACCGGCGGGGCCGGCCGCCCCCGCCGGCCGGTTCGCCATCCGGCGCTCGTGGGAGGTCGCGCCCATCCTGCTCAGCGGCGGCATCACCTTCCGCAGGCTCTCGCCCGCGCCGTCACCCGACGTCGAGTTCTTCGAGTCGACCTATCCGCCGGGCTCGATCTCCAACGCCCACGGCCACTTCCTCAAGCACGACGGCTACGAGGTCGGGACCGTCACCCGGGGTGAGCTGACCGTCGACTTCGAGTCGGAGGTCGTCACCCTCGCCGAGGGCGACTCCATCACCTTCCCGTGCAGCCGCCCCCACATCATCGGCAACCGTTCGGAGACCGTCACCGCCGTCGCGACCTGGCTCATCGTCCATCGCTGACCGCGGGAGACTCCTTCCGGCGGTAGGAGAGGACGACACCCGTCGTGTAGATGCCCACCCCCAGCAGGACCATGAACACGATCGTCGGCCACTGCAGCCACGGCGGCAGGTAGAGGGCGAGGAACCACGCCCGCGTCGGGCTCTCCGTCACCTTGAGGTAGCCGGCCAGCAGTCCCTGCGGGAACAGCGGGATCGCGCCGAACGTGAAGCAGAGCCCGATGATGATCTGCTTGCCGCGCGGCAGGGACTCGAAGGGGAGCCGTCCGCCCGCGCCCGGCTTCGGGGCGGGCCTGCGGCCGGTGCGCATCGTGTCGAGCAGCTCGGGCCCCTTCGCGGACAGCCTCCGCTCGGCGAGCAGCCCGAACCACCAGTAGCAGAGAACCCCCGTCAGGGCGCCGACGGCCACGCCCGCCCAGCCGAACAGCCCGGTCGCGATCGCCGCGGGGGCCGCGGTGAGGGCCACCAGCGCCAGCACCGCGTACACCATGCCGGTGACGGCGCCGTCCTCCTCCGTGGAGCGCAGCGGGTTGCCGCCGCGCCGGTGCGGGTCGGTGCCGGGGATGAGCCCGTACACAGAGACCAGGGGGACGAGCCCCGCGCCGCCGCCCAGCATGGCGAGGAGGACGGCGAGCAGCATGGGCCACGGACCGCCGGTGACCGCGGCGAGGGAGACCGTCACCACGAGGGCGACGGGCGCGACGGTGAGCAGCCACGCGTGCTGCCTGCCGCGCACGTCGCTCGCGCCGGGCGTCATGAGCATGAGCCACAGCGCGGTGCCGTCGGTGCCGTAGAGGTTGGCCGACATGGCGGCGGCCATCACGACGAAGACCGGTCCCGCCCAGGGCAGCATCCCCGTCCAGCCCAGCAGCAGCGGCGCCACGGCGAAACACACGCCGTAGGCGAGGGCGAAGGTCAGCTGATGCGTGCGCACCAGGTCACGCGACCAGGTACGCAGCTCCTTGGCGAGTACGGCGCCCGAGGCGGTGGTGGCCCGGATCGGCCGGCGCCCCCTCGTGGCCGCCCTGGACGCCCCGGCCCGCCGGGTGAGCAGCGCCGCCCACGCGGCCAGCAGCAGGACGACCAGCACCGCCATCCCGCCGAGGGCCGCCAGCACTCGCGGCCAGTCGGCGGACGCGGCGGCCTCGACCGCGACCGTCCCCCAGCCGGAGGGCAGGTAGCGGGCCGCCGTCGCCACCACCGGCGGAACCCCCGCCGTCTGCCCGAGCGCCATGAAGACGACCCAGATCTGGCCCAGGAACGCCAGGATCACGCCGTTGGTCAGGCCGGCGCCGACCGCGCCCACGCGGGAGCGCAGCGCCAGGCCGAGCAGGGCGACCGCGACCCGGGAGAGCAGGACGAACATCGCGAGCTGGAGCAGCAGCGCCGGGACCGAGACGAGCGCGGCCACGACCCCCTGCCGTACGCCGAGGACCGCGAGCCCGCTCAGGGCGAGCAGACTGATCACGGGCGCCACTCCGACGAAGGCCGCCACGAGCAGTCCCGAGGCCAGGCGGCTCGGTCGCAGGCCCAGCAGCGTGAAGTACTCGGGGCGGAGCGTCTCGTCGCCGCCACCGGCGAAGACCGGGCCGAAGATCCAGCCCAGCATCCAGACGGCGTAGACGGCCGGGAGCAGCTCCGGCCAGGAGAGGGCCGTGAAGATCGTGCCGGCCGCGAAGACCAGGCCGACCAGCGCGCCCATGACGACGAAGCCGGCCCGCTGTCCCGTCATCGAGTTACGGAGAACGGCCACCTTCATCTGGGCCATGGTCAGTGCGACAGCCACGTCAGCTCCTTCACTCCGCCGTCGGAGGTGCCGACCAGGCCGACGAAGGTGTCTTCGAGGGAACCGGAGCCCCGGACCTCGTCCAGGGGCCCCGCGGCGGCCACCCTGCCCTTGTCGATCACCGCGACGTGGTCGCAGAGCTGCTCCACGAGGGCCATGACATGGCTGGAGAGCACGATGGACCCGCCACCGGCCACGAAACCGCGCAGGATCGTCTTGATCGTCGCGGCGGACACCGGGTCCACGGCCTCGAAGGGCTCGTCGAGCACGAGCAGCCTCGGCGCGTGCAGCAGGGCGGTGGCCAGACCGATCTTCTTGCGCATCCCGGTGGAGTACTCGATGACGAGCGTCTTCTCCGCCTCGTCGAGCTCCAGCACCGACAGCAGCTCCTCCGCGCGCTGGTCGACGACCTCGCGCGACAGCCCGCGGAGCAGCCCGAGGTAGGTCAGCACCTCCCGGCCGGTGAGCCGTTCGGGCATGGCCATCCCGTCGGGCAGCACGCCGACCAGCGTCTTGGCCGTGGCCGGGGCGGACCAGACGTCGGCGCCGAAGATCCGCGCGTGGCCCTCGTCGGGACGCAGCAGGCCGACGGCCATGGACAGGGTGGTCGTCTTGCCGGCGCCGTTCTGGCCGACGAGCCCGTAGAAGGAACCCCGGGGGATGTTCAGATCCACGTGGTCGACGGCGACCTTCTCGCCGAAGGTCTTGCACAGACCGTGGATCTCAAGTGCTGCGGGCATGGACTACTCCGGAGTGCGGGGGGAGGGGGTACCGGTTCGCTCGGCGACCGGGTTCGCTCGGCGACCGAGACGAAGATCAATGAATACAGGCATCTGAGAACCTACAGTGGCGACAGCGGCGCGTACCAGGCCCGCCACCGGGAGGACGGCCTCCCGGATCGGGCGCTCTCCGCGACCGCCCGGAAACCGCCACCACTACCGCCCCCGGCGGCACCGGCCCGCGCCGTACGGCCGTACGAGCGGACGCGATCCGGCCGACCTATCCTGGGAGAGGTGGAAGAGAACCGGGCACGACGGATCGTTGACGCGCTGCGCGATCGTGGCATAGACGGCCACCTGGCGAGGGTCGGGGTGTATCAGTTCGGGATACGCGTGTCACTGCCCGACGGGCGCGAGGCGGAATGGGACACCGACGGTACCGCGGGCCTCGAAGCCCAGGTGATGCGCAACGGGATGCTCGTCGGCTTCGTCCCGGTGATCGAGGGGTCCGAGGACTTCGACGAGCAGCAGGTCCTCGACGCCATCGCGCGGACCGACTACGACCAGCCCATCGCCAGGCAGCGCGCGCAGGCGCCACCGCCGGCCGAGCCCCTGCCCCGCATCGGCGGCGTCTTCCGCCGCTTCTTCGACGGTTTCCGCTACAAGTGACGGCGACCGGTTGACCGGTGACGGCGACCGGTTGACCGGTGACGGCTACCGGTTGACCGGTGACGGCTACCGGTTGACCGGTGACGGCGGCCGGGCGATTTCCGCCCGGCCTCGCGACACGCGAAGACCCGGGATTCGGATTCCCGGGTCTTCGCGGTTCGGACTTCCGGATCACCGCGGTCCGGACTCCCGGATCACCGCGATCCGGACTCCCGGAGCGTGCCCGGTGTCCTCGACCGGGGATTCCCTTCGGATGTCCCGCGAGACGTCCGGGTCTCAGGCGAGATAGCCGCCGTCGATGTCCAGGACGGCGCCGGTGATGAAGGAGGCGCCGGGGCCGGCGAGGAAGGCGATGCCCGCGGCGACCTCTTCGGGGCGGCCGTAGCGTCCCATGGCGTTCAGCGCGCGCTGGGCGTCGGAGTAGGGGCCGTCGGCGGGGTTCATGTCGGTCTCGATGGAACCGGGCTGGACGACGTTGACCGTGATCCCGCGGGGCGCCAGGTCACGGGCGGCGGCCTTGCTGTAGGCGGTGACCGCGGCCTTGGCCGCGGCGTAGTCGGCGACACCCGGGTAACCGGCACGGGCGGCCAGGACCGAGCCGACGGTGATGATGCGGCCCCCGTCGCGCAGGACCGTGGCGGCGGCACGTATCGTGGCCAGCACCCCACCGGCGTTGACGACGAACTGCCGGTCGAGGGCCCGGTGATCGGTGGAGGGATCGTCGATCAGACCGCCCGCGGGAGTGCCGGCGTTGTTCACCAGGATGTCGAGGCGCCCGAAGTCCGCGACGACGTCGTTGATCAGGGCGGCGACCTGGGCGTTGTCCCCCTGGTCGGCGCGGTAGGCGGAGGCGCGGCCCCCGGCGGTCCGGAGGTCTTTGACGGCCTGGTCGGCCCGCTCGGCCGAGCTGGCATAGCTGATGGCGATGTCGGCACCGGCCTCGGCGAGGGCCTGGGCGGTGGCGGCGCCGATGCCGCGCGATCCGCCGGTGACCAGCGCGACTTTGCCGGTAAGGGGTCCGGACACGATTGCTCCGCTCTGATGGGAAACGCAGGGTTCAGGGACGCAGCCCAGTAAAAGGCGGGCTTTCCGCGACACGAACCCCTATCGAGCCCTTGCGTTCCTCCACACTTTTCGGCGCCCACCCGGTTACGGACCTACGCGAGGACATGAACACGACGTCCCTGTCCGGCCGAGATACTCGGCCGGACAAGAACGGGTCTCCCGTCCTGTCGTCGCGGTGCCGGTCCAAGGGTCAGGACGTGGCCGAGATCCTCTCCCGGAGGTCCATCGGTGGTGACCCGCCCGGATCGGCGGCCGACACCGCGTCGACGCGGCTCTAGGCCAGGTGGGTCGAACAGCCCAGGCGCTGTCCTGTCCGGGCGAGACTCTCGGCGAACCCCTGCCGCGTCCTGCCGGCGAAGCCGATGAAGAAGCGGTTGGCCGGTGACACGCCCCACCGCATCCACCGGGCGACGTTGAGGACCCGGTGCACGAGCAGCGCGCCCCGCGGGTGCGGTTCGACGCTCCACTCACCCCGGTACCACCAGCCGCCCTGGAAGGAGATGGTGTGACCGACGACCTCCACGGTGGAGGTGTGACCGGGGAGGTCCTCGACGGTGAAGCGGCCGGTGCGCCTGCCGTCGGGCAGCAGCGCGCCCGCCAGGTCGTCGAAGACCGCGGCGACCGGCGCCTCGACGATCCCGGCGACCTCGGTGATCAGCTTTCTCTCCGTCACCGCGCCACCCTGGTGTTCTGGAAGGAGGCGAACCGCCACCCTTCGGGCGTGCTGACGGCGGTGAAGGAGACGATCGACTCGCGGAGCTCGCCCGCCAGGTCGGTGCCGCCTCCCGAGATCACCAGGACCGCCGCGTCGGCCAGCGGTTTGACCTTGATCCGGTCGTCCGGCATGGACATGGTGGAGCCCTTGAGCGGGCCGTCGAAGAGCCGGCGGTGCGAGGACTCGACGGCCGCCCGCCCCTCGACGTGTGTGCCGTTGAAGACGATGTAGTCGGCGTCCTCGGTGAAGAGGGCGGCGTAGGCGGTGGCGTCGCCCGCGTTCCACGCCTCGGCAAGGCGGGTGAGCAGGCCGGTGATCTCCGTGTTCACGGACATGGCGCGATTCCTCGTGGTCGCGGCGCCTATCCTGGGGGTGCGAGTCCAGACAGGGCAGGCGCCTTGTTCGGATATCCGGCTGCCAGGGTGTTGACGCACCCTGGCAGCCGCCTTCTCATGGTTCGTCGAGTATTTGCGACAGCAGTTCCTGCTTGACGGTGCCCGACCAGCCGAGTTCCCCGGACTCCAGGCGGGCGACGACGCGCCGCACCCAGGCCAGCTCGGCCTCGTTCAGCGTGCGCTCGTAGTCGACCTCGATCATCAGGATGTCGGGCAGGCCGCTCTCCCTCATGGCACGCAGGTGGGCGTCCGCCCCGGCCAGCAGCCCTTCGACCGTCGCGGCCCTGGTGCGCAGGGCGCGCAACGCGTCGGGCACCGGCAGGGTGCCCATGAGGGAGACGGCCGCGGTGAACGTACGGCGGTCGGGACCGGGGTTCTCAAGGAGCGCGCGGAGCCTGGTCGACAGCTCCCCGCGCCCCTCGTCGGTGATCTCGTAGACCGTACGCTCCGGCCGGCGGCCCTCCCTGCTGGTCTCGACCGGGACGATCAGATCCTCACCGGCGAGCTTCTCGACCGCGTGGTAGAGGCTCCTGGGCAGCCCCGTCACGTAGTCCTTGTGCGTGTCGACGATGAAGCGGTGGAGCTCGTAGGGATGAGCGGCGCGCACCGAGAGCATGGCCAGCACGGTCAGGCCGACCAGGTCGGGGCGTCGCGCCATGGTGATGCCTTTCTCCATATTGCGTTATGCACTATAGCAGAAGGAACGAAGACCCCACCCGAGCCGGACTCGGCGGTGCCGCACCGGCCGCGATCCCACGACGCCAAGTGGGAATGAAAACGATTCTTTACATGGCCTTGGATGTGACTGTATGTTATCGAGCAATCACTCTACGAACTCGACGAATGTAGGTGAGCCACATGCCGGACAACGGCAACGAACGCGCTCCCGACCCCCGGGTGGCGTTCTCGGACGCGGCGTCGGCCAGCACGGGCGAGACGGACGAGCGGCCGGGAGCGGCCGACCGCGCCGCCGTGGTCGCGAGGACCGACGACGACCATCTCCCTCCCCTGGCCGACGACCCGATCGACGACAGGCCCCTCGCCCTGCGATTCACAGAGCCGGAGGAGTAGACATGCAACTGCACTTCCGTAACCGCTACACCTCCAAGGTGTGGGTCGCGATCATGTTCTACAGCCCCGACGGCTGCCGCGACTACGGCCAGTGGGGCACCCGGGGCTGGTGGCCCATCAACCCGGGTGGCGAGGCGTTCGTCCTCAACACCAACAACCGCTACGCCGCCTACTACGCCGAAGCAGCCAACGGAGCCGTCTGGACCGGCGCCTACGGCCCGATGTACGTCTACCAGAACGCCTTCGACTCCTGCATCAACATCGGCAGCACCGCCGCCAGGCTCGTCGGCACCCGGCTGATCGACATGAACGGCTATTCGAGCTACTACGTGAATCTCACCTCCTGACGCGCTCCCCCCACGTCACGCGCCGACCGGCCTCGACCGGTTCCGCGCGGCAGTGGGAGCGGACGCGGATGAGCGCCTCCTGAGAGACGGACCCCGGAATTCCTCTCCAGAGTCCGTCCCCCTTCACCCGGGAGGCGCTCGATCTCAGCCGACGGCCCGTCTCCGGGTGCCGTCACCGGAAGTCATCTAGCGACGCGGTGTGAGCAGGAACCGGTCCTTCGCGTTGAGCTCCACGGCGGCACGGCTGTAGAGCAGCGGGAAATACTCCCCCCGCTGCCATGACCCCGCCAGATCGCGATAGTGCGGGCTCCGCGGGTCCCCCGACTGGCCGGGCGCGTTGATCGCCTGCGACCTGTCCCAGGCTCCGACGTCGAGCACCATCTTGAACGTGGGGCCCGACAGCGGGGCGTAGGTGACCGGCAGATAGTTCGACGCCTCCACGGTGTGCCAGGAGCCGCCGCGCGGGAAGGGGCCCACGTCCTTGCCGGTCGGGTGCCCGAACGTGAGCTTCTGGATGTCGCCCCACTTCCATGCCGCGGGGTCGGGGCCGAGGCGGCGGGTCAGCTCGTCGTAGGCCGCGGCGAGCGAGGTCCGGAGAATGCGGTCCCGCACCGCCGTCCCGTCGCTTCCGAACCACCGGGTCGGGTCGTCCATGGCGTCGAAGAGCAGGAGCGGGTCGTGGATGAAGATCATTCGTGCCACGTTCTCCGGCAGGACCTCACGGGTGAACGCCGGTTCCAGGTGGCTGGTGAACCACGTCTCGAACAGGGCGGCCCGCGCCGAGTCCGCGCTCGTGACCCCGTCGTAGGCGCGGAGCAGTTCGAGCGCCCGAGCCGTCGACGGATCGTCGCTCTCGATCCCGGCGAGCAGCCGTACCAGCCTGCGGGCCGGGATGGAGACCTTGTCGCTCTGCAGCGCCGTCGAGTCCGCGACCGAGGTGCGCGGCTTGGCGGAGAGCGCCTCGACGATGCGTTCGTGCCGGTACGGGGAGGCCCAGGAGTCGAACCCGACCTTCAGCGGGTGGTTCTCGGGCATGTTGAACTCGTTGGCGGAGGCGACGATCCCCTTGGCCGGGTTGTAGGAACGGGGCAGGCGGGCGCCGTCATGGAAGCCGTCCCACTCGTAGCGGCCGTCTCCCGGGACCGGCAACAGGCCGTCGTAGCCGATCCTCCTGGGCGCCAGACCGCCGGGCACCCAGCCGACGTTGCCGGCGGTGTCGGCGTAGATCTGGTTCTCCGGCGGCCCGCCCCAGGTACGCATCGCCGCGGTGAACTCGTTCCAGTTGCGCGCGCGCATGTACTTCATGCTGCCGAAGTAGGGCGTCGTGCCCGGCTGCAACCAGGTCGTACGCAGGGCGTAGGCGAGGTTCCGCTCCCGGTCGACCTTGATCACCGGGCCGTGGCGGGTGAACGACAGCTCGGTGGGCTGTGCCGCCTGCCCCGCGACCGGCACGTTCTCCGTGACGGTTCCGAAACGCTCCCATCCCTGGCCGTACCGGTAGCGTCCCTGGTCGGCGGGGTCGAGCTGATAGACGTAGAGGTCCTCCTGGTCGACGCCGAAGATGGTCAGCCCGAAGGCCACGGTCCCGTTGTGCCCGATGGAGATGCCGGGCAGCGCGGGCTCCCCCGCCCCGATCACGTCGAGGCCGGGTGCCGACAGGTGGGTGATGTAGCGCAGCGTGGGGGCCTTCATCACCCGGTGCGGGTCGCTGGCCAGGATCGGGCGGCCCGTCGTGCTGCGCGCCGGTGCGACGGCCCAGGCGTTGCTGCCCTCCGAGAGCGCGGGGCCCGGCGGTTCGGGCACCGTACGGACCCGGCCGTTCTGGAAGACGACGCTCTGGGTGGCGAGCTGGTAGGTGCCGAGCACGTCCGCGGGCAGCGCGCACGGGTCGAGCCCGTCGGGCACGACGGTCTTCCACTCGGGCTGGAGCTTGCGCATGAGCGGGTCGACGTCGATGCCGCCCGCGCAGACGGCGCGGGCGCGGTCGACCTCGGAGGTCAGGTTCACCGCCAGGCTGTGGCTGCGGATCCGGACGACGTCCTCGGGGGACCAGCGCGCGGGGGCGTACCCCACCTCACGGAACTCCGGCGGCAACGCCTCCGGGTTCTGCTTCAGCCAGTCGACGTAGGCGTTGACCCCCTCGGTGAACCGGGTGGCCGCCTTCTTCGCGTCGGGGCCGTAGCTCTCCCACTCCTTGGCCATGTCCCCTCGATAGAGGAACAGCCTGGCCGCCTGGTCCTGCTTCAGATAGGCGGGACCGAGCACCTCGGACAGCAGCCCGAGGCCGCGCCTGCGCCACAGGTCGATCTGGAACAGGCGGTCGCGGGCCGCGTTGAACCCCTGCGCGAGATACAGGTCGGCGGTGTTGTCCGCGTAGATGTGCGGCACGCCCCACCGGTCCACCACCATCCGCACCGGTCGCTCCAGTCCCGCGACCGGGATGACCGAGACGGCCGCCCCCGCGCCCGCCTCCCTGTCCGCGCCCGCCGCCTGCGGTAGCAGACCGGTGCCGAGGGCACCGCAGACGGCCAGTAGTAAGGCCGCCCTCCTCCATCGCCGCATGTCGCTCCTCCCGTCGGCCGGCAGCACGTGGCGTGCCGGCGGTGTGGGGCTCACCGGGGATGCGCGCGGGGCGCGGACGCACGTCCTCGCGTCCGATCGACCTCCCGCGCGGAATCACGACGCCGTCATCGGCGCGCCCCAGCCCCCGTCACCGCAACTGTGGCGCGCCCCTCCAGCCCCGTCAGCCCTTGTTCGCCCCCTAGCAACCCCTTCAGGGCTCGCGTACGGCATACGAGCGCGGCACGTGACGGATGGCGGGGAGTGTCGGCGAGAACCGGCGGCGGGGGCGTTGTCGACCGGGTCAGGCAGGGGTGGAGCCGGTCGCCGTGATCTCACGGGACCCCGCCGGCTCCGGACGCGGCCGAGGCCGTCCGCCTACGCGCGGGCTCCGTTCCCGGCCACCGTGACCGCCTCGGTGAAGTGCCGGTACCGGGTCAGCTCCTCCTCCATGGGATCCAGCACCAGCTCGCGGCCGACCTTGTCGACGCTCGCCCGCAGCGCCTTCGCCGCCTTGCGGGCCCGCCTGCGGCCACCGAGCCAGGCGGCCACCCGCGAGAGCAGCGCGATCAGCAGGCCGAGCAGGAGACCCCCGAGGAGCAGCGTGGTCGGCCAGGGCAGCTCTCCCGCGGTCGGCATGTAGAGGCTCGGAAGGCGGAGATAGTCGAGTGCGACCAGGGCGAGCAGCCAGATCCCCCCGGCGAGCATCGTCGCGAGCACCAGCCACTGCGCCAGCCCGGCCAGCCGCCACCACAGGGGCCGCCTGGAGACCCCGAGCGAGGTGGTGGCCACCGCCCGGTCCAGGCCGTCCTCCAGCTCGTCCCCGTGCGACCTCGCCGCCTGCCGTACGGCGGCGGCCCACGGCGCGGGAAGTCCCGCGGAGGCGGCTCCGGCGGCCTCGCGGATCGCGGTGTCCATCCGGGAGCGCTGGACGACGGTCGCGACGGGGATCGACGTCCTTCCGACGAGACCCTCCGGCTCTCCCGGCTTCCCCGGTATCACCGGTTCCCCGGCGGACCGGCTCGTGGCGTCCAGGCGGAGGCGGCGGAGCGGGTCGGGCCGCAGGCGGCGGATCCACCTGGTGGGCGGCCACCCTGTGGCGGCGACCGAGCGGTGCCGGTGGGACTTCGCCACGGCCTCGACGACGACCGGCACCCCGGCTGCCTGCGACAGCGCGTCCCTCAGCGGCCTCGCCAGGCCGTCGGGCCCGCTCGCGGCGTCGGGAAGGGACTCGCCGGGGGTGACGCCGGACGCCTGGAGGAGCGCGTCGGCGGCCATGCCCGCGTCGGCGGCGAGGCGGGCGGACCAGGACCGCCGGTCGGCGACCCGGGAGGTGAGCAGCGAGCTCAGCTCGGGGACGCCCGCGCCGGTGCGGGTGGACACCCCGATCACCGGGACACCGGTCAGCCCGTCCTCGTCGAGGAGCCGCCGGAGGTCCTTCAGGCACCGCTCGGCGGCGGCCGGGGAGAGCCGGTCGATCTGGTTGAGGACCACGACCATGACGTCCCGGTGCCGGGCCAGCGGCCGGAGGTAGCGGTCGTGGACGGCCGCGTCGGCGTACTTCTGCGGGTCGAGCACCCACACCAGCAGGTCGACCAGCTCGACGAGCCTGTCGACCTCCAGCCGGTGCGACGGCTCGATCGAGTCGTGGTCGGGCAGGTCCAGCAGGATCAGCCCGGCGGCCTCCCCGTCCACCATGTTCACCGTGTTCACCGTGTTCACCGTGTTCGCCCCGGAGGCACCCGACGGCCGCAGGGCGAACGGGCTCCCCGCCTTGTCCTCTCCGTACGGTGTCCCGTCGGCCGGAAGGCCGGTGCCGGGCCGGGGGGACCGGGGTTCCCCGCCGTTCCCGTGCTCCGGACCCTGAACGGCCCGGCCGGAGGCGTCGAGGAGCTCGTGGCGGCGGGGGATCTCCAGCCAGTCGAGCAGCGGTCCAGCCCCGGCGCCCTCCCAGAGCGCGGCCTGGGCGGTCGAGGTGGTCGGCCTGGTGACGCCGACCGTGGCGAGCGAGGTGCCCGACAGCAGGTTGAACAGCGAGGACTTGCCGCTGCCGGTGGCACCGGCCAGCGCGACCGCGGTGTGGTCGACCGACAGGCTCGCCCGTACCCCGGCGCGGGAGATCACCGAGCGCGCCGCGGCGACCGCGTCGGCGTCCAGCCTCCCGTCGGCCAGGTCGGCGGCGCGTGCCAGCGCCGCCAGCCGGTCGTCCAGCGAGACCGTCTTCTCTCGTCGCAGCAGCTTCACGCCTGGCCCGCCTCTCCCGTTCCCGTCCCGGTCGTGCGTGGCAGGCCGTCGGGCGGTCTCCTGGACTCCCCCACGGCGATCGGGACGGACCCCGCGGGCAGGGCGGCCCTGCGGTCCGCGACGGGGAGCTCGCGCAGGTGCTCGCGCACGGCCTCGGCGGTGGCGCGGAGGGCGGGGGCGGTGCCCTCGGGGGGCTGGACGGCGTCCAGCAGGTCGGTGAAGCGGTCGGCGTCCTGGCCGAGGAGGATCGCGACGCGGGCGCGCAGGTCGGAGCGGGCCTTGACGGTGAGGTCGCGGACGGCCTGGTCGCCGAAGACGGCCTCCAGGACCTTCTGGCTGAGCACGCTGGTGCCTCCGGCGATGCCGACCTCGATACCGGTCAGGCCGCCGGTCGAGGCGAACACCGCGATCATCAGCAGCAGCCCGGCCCCGTTGAGGCCGAACGAGGTGACGCGGGCGGTGGTCCGCCTGTCGGCCCCCTCCTCGCGGACCAGGTCGAGCACGTACGACTGCCAGCCCCTGACAGCCTCCTCGGCCCTGGCGGGCAGGTCGGCGGAGGCGCGGCCGAGACGCCCGGCGACGGCGACGCCCTCGCGTTCGAGGAGGGCCCGCCCCGAGGGATGCGACGACCACGACTCCAGCAGGCGCTCGGCGGCGCTGTCGGCCGAGGCCCTGATCAGCGCCTCCACCCCGCTCTCCAGGGCGCTCCGCAGCTCGTTCTCGGGCGCGGGCCGCCCGGTGACGAAGGCCATGACCCGGTCCCTGAACCTGCCGACCCGGCTCTCCAGGGAGCGCATCAGGTCGCCGGTCCCGATGAAGTCCTGCCAGCGGGCCAGGACCTCGCCGCGCAGCAGCGACCCGTCCCGCATGCCCTCGTCGAAAGAGGCCAGCCCTACGGCGTAGGCGGCGTCCGCCATCGAGCGGAGCTCCTCGGCCCCGGTGTGCTGGCGGTCGACCGCCGAGGCGAGCGCGGGCACGCGGGTGGACAGGCTCTCCAGCGCGCCGGACAGGGTCTGGCGCACCACCTCGGCGCGGGAACGGGAGTCGGCGGCGATGGCGACGAGCCAGTCGGCGATCGGCTGGACGGCCTGGCGCGGCAGGCGGGCGTTCTCGTCGGGCAGCACCAGCTCGGGCACCTCGAACAGGTGTGTCCCGCCCAGGCCGTTGGTCTCCAGCAGCCGGTTCAGGTCCTTGCGCACCACGCCCATGGCCTCGGGAGGGACCCTGGACAGGACGACGGCCAGGGCCGTGCTCCGTTCCCTGGCCGAGCGCAGGAAGCTCCAGGGGACCTCGTCGGCGTACCGGGCGGCGGTGGTGGTGAACAGCCACAGGTCGGCGGCGGCGAGCAGCTGGGCGGCCAGCTCGCGGTTGGCGGTGACGATCGAGTCGATGTCGGGGGCGTCGAGCAGGGCCAGGCCGGGCGGGACGGCCGCGGCGGTGACGATCCGGAGCGTGCCGGGCTCCCCCCTGCCGCTCCCGGTGACGCGCGGCAGGCCGGGCAGGATGTGCTGGGCGGTGAACCACTCGCGGTCGACGGGACTGGTGACCAGGGTGGGGGCCATCGTGGTGGGCCGCAGCACGCCGGGTTCGGAGACGTCCTCGGCGACCAGGGAGTTGACCAGCGTGGACTTCCCGGCCCCGGTGGAGCCGCCGACGACCGCGAGCAGCGGGGCGTCGATCGCGCTCAGCCGCGGGATCAGGTAGTCGTCGAGCTGGCCGGTCAGCTCGCGCAGCGCCCGGCGGTCGGCCGCCACGTCGCCGATCGCGAGGGGGAACAGCTCGCGGTCGAGATGCCGCCGCAGCTCCCGCAGCGTCTCCAGAAGACCGTCGTTGTCACCCATACGGTCGATCCTGCCCTGCGAGGGCCCCTCTAGACGCGTTCGGCCACGCCGAACCGTGCGGGCCGAATCCGGGGCGAACCATGTGGGGGCCGAACGCGAACGCCCCTCTGGGCGCGCTCGGCCGCGCCCAACCGTGCGGGCCGGAACCGCGAACGTCCCTTCAGACGAATTTGGCCCCACCGCTCGACCGGGTTACGGGGGCGAACTCGGTAAAGCGGTGGGGCCCAGCCCTCGGACCTCATCCGCGGGCCGCGTCGAGCTCGTCTCCCCCGCAGCTGGAGGCGAGCCCGAGCCCATCGGATGCTTCCGAGGTGATCGGGGGTCGTACATCGTCTATTGGAACACACAAAGCTCAGAAACGGGTCAGCTGAAGCTGAATATCAGCTGAAAGTTCAATCACTATGGGGCGGTCGCAGCACATAGCCCACTCCCCGGAGGGTGTGGATGAGCCTGGGCTCGGCCGTGTCGACCTTCCGGCGCAGGTACGAGACGTAGGACTCGACCACCCCGGCGTCGCCGCCGAAGTCGTAGTTCCAGACGTGGTCGAGGATCTGCGCCTTGGACAACACCCTGCCGGTGTTGACCATGAAGTAGTGCAGGAGCTTGAACTCGGTCGGTGACAGCCGCACCGGGACGCCGGAGCGCCACACCTGGTGGGCCTCCTCGTCCAGCTCCAGGTCACCGACCTGCAGGCGCACCGGGAGGTCGAGGTCTCCCCTGGTACGGCGCAGCACGGCCCGGATGCGGGCGAGGACCTCCTCCAGGCTGAACGGCTTGGTCACGTAATCGTCGGCCAGCCGCAGCCCGGCGACCTTGTCGTCGGTGGCGTCACGGGCGGTCAGGAAGAGCACGGGCATCTGCCCGCTCATCTCCCGCAGCCGCCCCGCCACGGCGAAGCCGTCCATGTCGGGCAGCATCACGTCCAGCACGACCAGGTCGGGACGGATGCGCTCGGCGAAGTGCACGGCCTCCCGGCCGTCCACCGCCGTCACCACCTCGAACCCGGACAGGCGCAGGCTGGCCGAGAGCAACTCCCTGATATTCGGTTCGTCGTCCACGACCAGCAATCGGGCTTCCACTCTGTCCAGCACGTTCCGAGGCTCGCCCACCTCGCTGGAACGCAGCTCAGCCAGGGCTGAACGTTTCCTGAGAACCGTCTCAGCGCCGCTCCCGGGAACCGGCCCGTTCTCACGCCCGGCGAGCGACGCGTCGTCGCTGACAGGAACCGTCTCTCGCGCCCGGCGAGTGACGCGTCGCCGTTTCACGGGAAACGGCCCGCCGGCCGTGGTGGCCGGTTCACCTTCACGGGAAACGCTCCGCCGGCCGTGGTGGCCGGTTCACCGGCGTCCGGCGCCCTCGTTGATGGCGGTCGCGGTCACCGAGCCGTCGTCGGCCGTGGACCCGCGCACGACCACCGCGCCGCCGGGTCTGAGGTCGGTGACCTCGCCCTCCTTCGTGACGCGTACGGAGGTCTCGTCCGTGGTGTTCACGGTCACGACCGAGCCGTCCGCCGTCTGGACGTAGACCTTGCCGCCCTCGACCCGCTGCACCGTGCCGACGGTCATGCCGCCCCGGCCTCCGGCTCCCTGACCGTTCCGCCCCTCCTGGCCTCCCTGGTTTCCCTGGCCACCTCGACGGCCCTGCTGGCCGCCGCCGACACCGCCGGGACCACCGAAGCCGCCGGGACCCGCGCCGGCCTGCCGCACGGCGCCCGCGGGGACGCCGGACGGGGCGCCCATCGCCTTCTGCGCCTGGATGCCCACGATCACCCCCGCCACGAGCATCACCCCGGCGCCCAGCGCGAGGGTGAGCGTCGACAGGCGGCGCGGCGGCCTGGCCGCCAGCTCGTCGTCCAGGTCCCCCCGGAAGGGGGAACTCTCCAGTGCTCTCCCCGCCGGGACCGTCTCGTCGGCGTTGCCGCCCATGTGTCTCTCCTTGCCTAAGCCGCGTATGCCGTACGGGTCACTCGTGACGCAGGGCCTCGATGGGCCGGAGCCTGGCCGCCCGGTTGGCCGGGTAGCCGCCGAAGAACAGCCCGATGCCCACGGAGACGCCGAGGGCGAGCGCGATCGAGGACGGTACGAGCACCGGTGAGATCCCGGCGATCGTGAAGCGGGTGCCGACGAACGCGATCGCGACGCCCGACAGGCCGCCCACCAGGCTCAGCACCGTCGCCTCCAGCAGGAACTGGCCGAGGATGGCGCTCCTGGGCGCGCCGATGGCCTTCCTGATGCCGATCTCCCTGGTCCGTTCGGTGACGGTGACGAGCATGATGTTGGTGATGCCGATGCCGCCGACGAGCAGGGAGATGGCGGCGACCGCGCCGAGCAGGGCGGTGAAGATCCCGACGGTCGAGCTGACGGTCTCCTGCAGGGTGGCCTGGTTCAGGATCCGGTAGTCCGCGACGCCCGCCGGGGTGATGCCGTGCCGCTGGTCGAGCACGGCGGTCACCTCCGCCTGCGCGGAGTCGGTCGTGTCGGCGCCGGTCGCCTGCACGATGATCGAGCCGAGCGCGCCGAACCCCGTCAGGCTCTGCTGTACGGCGGGCAGCGGCACGACGGCCACGTCGTCGGCGTCCTGCATGCCCGCCGAGCCCGACTCCTTGAGCACCCCGACCACCGTGAACGGCACCCCGGAGACGCTGACCGGCTCGCCGACCGGATCGGCCGTGCCGAACAGCGCCTCGGCCACGGTCCGCCCGATGACCATGACCTTCCTGGCGGCGAGCACGTCGTCGTTGACGAAGTAGGTGCCGCTGTCCACGGGCCTGTTCGTGGCCTCGAAGTAGCTGGGGTAGGTGCCGACGAGCTGCGCGATCGTGTGGCCGGAGCCCTCGTGGACGGCGGCGGCCGCGTTCGCGGTCACCACGGGCGACACGCTCCGCACCGACGGGAGCCGCTCGCGGTCGGTGAGCGCCCTGGCGTCCTCCAGGGTGAGCGGCCTGGCCTGGGTACGCGGGCCCTCGTTCTGGCCCCCGGCCGCCCGGCCCCCGCCACCGCCCCCTCCTCCGAAACCGCCGCCTCCGCCGCCCCCGCCTCCGGCGAAGGACGCCGAGACGGTGAGGGTGTTGGCGCCGAGCCGCTGGATGGACTGCTGGATGCTCTGCGAGGCCCCCTCGCCGAAGGCGACCAGCAGGATCACCGCCGCCACCCCGATGAGGATGCCGAGGGTGGTCAGGAAGCTGCGCAGCTTGTTGGCGGCCAGCCCGCGAAGCGCGAACCTCAGGATTTCGAGCCGGCTCACGGGGTGACCTCCGGCGTGCGAGGCGGGGGCCCGTCGGCGGGGGTCTCCGGCGTGCCGGGTGGAAGGCCGTCGGCGGGGGTCTCTCGCGTAAGGGGCTCGGGAGCTTCCGGCAGGCGGGGCGGGGGACCGTCGACGGGGGCCTGGCGGCGGTCCTCGACGATCCGGCCGTCCACCAGGCGGATGACCCGCTTGGCGTGGGCGGCCACGTCGTCCTCGTGGGTGATGATCACGATCGTCCGGCCCGCGACGCTCAGCCCGTCGAGGATGCCCAGCACGTCCCCGGTGGAGGCGGTGTCGAGGTTGCCGGTCGGCTCGTCGGCGAGCAGGAGGGCGGGCGCGGTGACCAGCGCCCTGGCCACGGCCACCCGCTGCTGCTGGCCGCCGGAGAGCTCGTTCGGCTCGTGGCGGACCCGGTCGGACAGGCCGACCTGCTCCAGGGCCGCCAGGGCGCGGGCCCGCCGGTCGGCGGCGCCGACCCCGCCGTACGCCATGGGCAGCTCGACGTTGGCGAGCGCGCTCATCCGGGGGATGAGGTTGAACGACTGGAAGACGAACCCGATCTTCCGGTTGCGGAGCACGGCGAGCCTGCGCTCGTCCAGCGAGCCGACGTCGGTGCCGTCGATGCGGTAGTCGCCGGAGGTTGGCACGTCCAGGCAGCCCAGGATGTTCATGAGCGTGGACTTCCCGGAGCCCGAGGCGCCCATGATGGCGACGTAGTCGCCCCGGTCGACGCTGAGCGACACCCCGCGCAGCGCCCGGACCTCGGCGTCTCCCCTGCCGTACACCTTGGTGATGTCCGTGAGGGACAGGACGGGGACGGTCATCGGCCGTTCCCTCCCCCGGCGGGGCGGATACCGCCACCTCCGCCTCCGCCACCGCCACCGCCCCCGCCGTTGCGACCGCCGCCGCCGAAGCCGGGGAAGCCGCCGCCCTGCTGGGTGGTCTCCGTGGCCACCGGACGGACCACCTGGTCGCCCTCGGCGAGCCCGGACCTGATCTCGGTGAGCGCGTCGCCCTTGATCCCGGTCTCCACCTGGACGGGCGTCTGGCGGCCGTCCCGCAGCACGGTCACCGTGCTCCGCCCGCCCGCCGTGGAGACCACCGCGGAGGAGACGGCGAGCACGTCCTCGGCGCGCTCGACGACGACCCCGACCGTGACCGTCTGGCCGAGCCTGACCTGTTCCGGCACCTCGGTGAAGGAGATCGTCACCGGGTACTGGACCACGTTGTTGCTGGTGGTGGCGGTCGGCTGGATACGGGTGACCTTCCCTGAGGCGGTGACCCCGGTGAGCGCGTCGAACCCGATGGAGGCCGTCTGGCCGACCTTGAGCCTGGTGACGTCGGTCTCGGTGAAGGCGCCGACGAGTTCGAGGCTGCGCGTGTCGGCGAGGTCGACGAACCCGCCCGAGGCGTTCGCGTTGGCGGAGGCTCCGGACCTGGCCGAGTTGGCCGAGTTGTTCGCGTTCGTCGCGGCCTTGGAGGCGGCTCCCGAGGAGCCGCCGACCGTGCCGTTGACGGCGGTGACCGTACCGGCGAACGGCGCCTTGATGACGGTGCCGTCCAGCGCGCGCTTCGCGGACCGGTAGGTGTTCCTGGCCGTGACGTACTGGGCGTAGGCCGCGGCGGTCGAGGTGTCGTCGTCGGCGGTGTCGAGGGCGGCGGCGGCCGCGTCCAAGCCCTCCTGCGCCGAGTCGTCGTCGAGCCGGGCGAGGATCTGCCCCGCGGTGACCTTGTCCCCGGCCTTGACGTAGATCTTCTCGACGGTGCCGCTCGATCCGAAGGAGAGGGACCGGGCTCGGGCGCTGGCCACGGTCCCCGAGGCGGAGACGGACGCGGAGACCGTGGCACGGGTCACCGGCACGGTCCGTACCGCGGCGTCGGCGGATGAGGCCTCGCCGCCGAGGGAGGAGTAGGCGATCACCACTCCGCCCAGCAACAGGACCCCCAGGGTCCCGTTCACGATCAGCGCTCCGCGCTTGGTCGACAGCTTCACAGCGCCTGACCCTGGCGCACCAGGCTTGGACTCACCCCGGCGATGGCTGAAGATTTCCTGCAGACCGTGTCGTACCGCTCGTGATGCACAGCAAACCTTCAGGAGCCTGTGAGCATGCCGTGAATCAGACGGTCCAGGATGTCCGCCATGAGACCGACCCATCTCCCGAAGAACCTGCGCGCGGGAGGGCTCGCCCTGGCCGCCCTCGTCCTGGTGGGCGCGGGGGCGATCGTCATGTTCGACGGCGGCTCCGAGCAGGCACCCCGGGTCGAACCGGCCTCCGCCAGGCGCGGGACGGTGACCGCCGCCGTGTCGGCCGCGGGCAGCACCGTGGACGACGGCACCCGCGACCTGGCCTTCGGTGGATCGGGAACGGTCACGAGGGTCTACGTCAAGGCCGGGGACAGGGTCGGCAAGGGGGACGTGCTCGCCAGGATCGGCTCCGCCCCCGCGCGCGAGCGCCACGACGCGGCGAAGGCCCAGCTCGCGGCGGCCGAGGAGGCGCTGGAGACAGCTGAGAGCACGCCGGAGGGTACGGGGACGACCGAGGTCGGGCAGCAGACGGGGGCCCAGGACGGGAGCCGGACGGCGAATCAGGTCCCGGATCAGGCCACGGATCGGACCGCGGATCAGGCGGGGGCCGATCGGTCAGGGGCCGACCGGACGGGGGCTGACGGGACAGGTGACCGGACCGGGGATCAGACGGATCGAGCGGATCGAGCGGATCGAGCGGGGGAACAGACGGACCCCGACCGGCCGGGGTCCGCCGCGCGAACCGGCTGTGAGCCCACCGCGACGCGGCCCCCGGGAGCGGGCGCCACCCCCACGCCCGCCCCGGCCGGGACGGACACCCCCACGCGGACACCGGAACCCGCGCGCACGCTCTCGCCGCCCTCCACGTCCACACCGACCGGATCGACGCGCGTACTCTCACCGGCCCCGGCGCCCGCGCCGATCGGATCGGCGCGCACGCTCCCAACGTCTCCGGCGTCCCAGGTTTCTCCCGCATCCGCGTCGGCTGGATCGGCGAGGACGGTACAGGTCGTCCCCGCGGGCGGGATCGTCCCCGCCGGGTACCGCTTCGCGGCGGCCCCGGTCCTCTCCCCTGCCCCCACCTCCACTCCCGTACCGGCGCGGTCCCAGGCCTCGCTCACGGCCACCCCGGCGCCGACCGCGACACCGGCGGCCGTACGGGCAGATGACGGCTCCCCCCAGCCGGCGCCGACGGTCACCGTCACCGTGACGGCCACGGCGACGGTCACCGTGACCGCGAGGCCGCACGGGGGCGAGCCGCCCGCGACCGCCGACCCCGGACCCACGCGCCCGCCCTCTGGCCCGTCGATCGGCCCGAGCGAGCACCCCGGGCCGACAGGCGGTCCCACCGGAACGGCGAGGCCGACCGCCACCGCCGAGCCCACCGGCACTACGTGCCCCACCCCGAAGCCGAGCGCGAGCGCGGGAACGGACAAGGGCACGTCCCCGAACAGGAACACCGGGCAGAACACCCAGCGGGTCCCCCAGCAGGACGGCGGAGCCGGGCGGGGGGCGCTCACCGTCGAGCAGGCCGAGGACCGCGTGAAGCAGGCCCGTGCGGAGCTGACCGACGCCTCGGAGGAACTCGCGGGCGTGCGGATCGTCGCCCCCGCCGACGGCACCGTCATGTCCGTGGCCGGGGCGGTCGGCGACAGCGCGGGCACCGGCACCTTCCTCACCCTCGGCAACCTCGACGAACTCCAGGTGGAGGCGCTGTTCACCGAGTCGGACATCGGCAGCCTGAAGCCGGGACAGCGGGCGGCGATCACCCTGGCCACCCGGCGGGGGGAGAGGTACACGGGCACCGTGACGGGGATCGACCCCACCGCGACCACCAGCGACCGGCTGGTGAGGTACGGCGTCACGATCGCGTTCGACGAGCCCCCGGCGAACCTCCTGGTGGGCCAGACCGCGTCGGTCACGGTCACCGTCGCCGAGTCCGCGGAGACGCTCTACGTCCCGGTCCAGGCCGTACGGACCAGGGACGGGGTTTCCAGGGTCACCGTGCAGGGGGGTGCCGAGCGGGTCGTGGAGACGGGGGTCCGCGGCGATCAGTACGTCGAGATCACCTCCGGGCTGTCCGAGAACGACCGGGTGGTCCTGCCCGGCGGCGCGACCGGAGGGGAGTTCCCCGACAGCAGCTGGCCGGAACCCGGCACCGGCACCCCCTGACCCGGGCGGTGACCGGCCGGACCCGCGGAGTCGACCGGCCCCAGGCGGGTCCGGTCGATCCGGAAACGAGATCCGGCCGCTCAGGAAACGCGGTCCGAGCAGGGCTCAGGAAACGCGGTCCGAGCAGGGCTCAGGAAACGCGGTCCGAGCGGGTTCGAGGGCGGCATCCGGCCGAATTCGAGGGCGGCATCCAGGCGGACCAGGAGGACAAGATCCGGCCGGGCCGGGAGGACGGAGTTCAGTCGGACCGGGAGGACGGGGTTCAGTCGGATTCGGGGGCGAGGGGGAGGATCACCCGGAATGTCGAGCCCTTGCCGGGCTCCGACTCCACGGCGACGTGGCCGCCGTGGGCCTCGACCATCGCGGCGACGATGGCCAGGCCGAGACCGCTCCCGCCGTCCTCGGGGGCGCGCCTGCCCCGGGCGGAGTCGGCGCGGTAGAAGCGCTCGAAGACGCGCTCACGCTGCTCGGTGGTGAGCCCCGGCCCCTCGTCGGCGACCTCGATCACGGCCATGCCGTCGTCGCCGGAGAGGATCACCCGTACGGGGGTGCCCTCGGGGGTGTGGGTGAGCGCGTTCGTCATGAGGTTGCCCACGACCTGGCGGAGCCGTACCTCGTCGCCGGAGACGATGAGCGCGGAGCCGTCCACCGAGAGCGTGACGTCGCGTTCGGGGGCGAGGATGCGGGCGTCGTGGACGGCGTCGGCGGCGATGGCGAGCAGGTCGACCGGGCGCATGACCATCGGCCGCTGCTGGTCGAGCCTGGCCAGCATCAGCAGGTCGTCGACGAGCAGGCCCATCCTGACCGCCTCGGACTCGACCCGGCGCATCAGCGGCGCGGCGTCGATGCCGGGCGCCTGCCGGTAGAACTCGGCGAACCCCCGGATCGAGGTCAGCGGCGTGCGCAGCTCGTGCGAGGCGTCCGCGACGAACCTGCGCATCCGCTCCTCGGAGCTGCGGGCCGAGGACTCCGACTCCGAACGGGCGCGGAAGGCCGTCTCGATCTGGGCGAGCATGCCGTTCAGCGACCGGCCGAGGCGGCCCACCTCGGTGCGCGGGTCGGCGTTGGGGACGCGACGGCCCAGGTCTCCGGCGGCGATGGCCTCCGCGGTGCGCTCGATCTCCTCCAGCGGACGCAGGCTCCTGCGGATGATCACCACTCCGGCCCCGGCGAGCATCAGCACCAGGCCGCTCCCGCCGAGCAGCTCCACCAGCGCGAGCTGGCCGACGATCTGCCGTACCTCGCCCGTGTCCACGGCCACGATGAGGCTTCCGCCGGTGTCCAGCGAGGTCACCCGGACCCGCCAGTCGCCGCTCTCGAACGGGTGGTCGTTCTGTCCGGGAGGAACGTACGGCCCCGGCTTGCCCTCCACGTCGATGCCGCTGAGCAGGACGAGGGTCCTGTCGTTCTTGCCGCGGAGCTCCAACCTGGCGTCGGACGGTATCGACTTGCCCATCAGCGCGACGGAACCCCGGTTGTTCATGCGGCGCAGCGCGGAGTCGACGGTCAGGTCGATCTGGCTGTCGACGCGGTCGATCAGGTAGCCGTGCATGATCGAGACGCTGCCGATGCCGATGAGGGCGAGCGCGATCGTGAGCAGGACCAGGATGACGCCGATCAGCTTCACCCGCAGGGGAGTCGCGTCGAGCATCACGAGGCCGGTGGTAGGCGCAGCACGTATCCGACGCCGCGCAGGGTGTGGATCAACCTCGGCTCGGCATTGTCGATCTTGCGACGGAGCACGGAGACGTAGGACTCCACGATCCCGACGTCGCCCCTGAAGTCGTAGTCCCACACGTGGTCGAGGATCTGGGCCTTGGACAGCACCCGCCCGGCGTTCGCCATGAAGTAGCGCAGCAGCTTGAACTCCGTCGGCGACAGCGCCACCGCCTTGCCCCTGCGCCACACCTCGTGGCTCTCCTCGTCGAGCTCGACGTCGGCGAAGGTGAGCCGGGGCGGGCGGGGCACGAGGTCGCCGGAGCCGGTACGGCGCAGCACGGCCCGGATGCGGGCCACGACCTCCTCCAGGCTGAACGGCTTGGTCACGTAGTCGTCCCCGCCCACGGTCAGCCCCCGGATCTTGTCCTCGGTGGCGTCACGCGCGGTGAGGAAGACCACCGGGGTGTCGCTGCCACCGCCGCGCAGGCGCCGTACGACGTCGAAGCCGTCCATGTCGGGGAGCATCACGTCGAGCACGATGAGGTCGGGCCGGTGCCGTTGGACGGCGGCGACGGCGTCCGTGCCGTTGCCCGCCGTGTTGACACCGAACCCGGCGAACCTCAGGCTCGCGGCGAGAAGTTCGAGGATGTTGGGCTCGTCCTCGACGATCAGCAGGCGGGCCTCGGGTGAGTCGGTCACTGGTTTATTTTCACCGGCCCACATGAGAAAGCAGTTAACTGGTCAACACTGAGGCTAACCCCACAATATGCCTGGCAATCGCCAAACTCGACGTGGCCGCCGGTGAGGGGGCGTTGCGAACAAGGGCGACGCGGCCGTGCACGTCGATCGCGAAGTCGTCCAGCATGCCGCCCTGACCGTCCACGGCCTGCGCGCGGACGCCCCCGGCGGTCCTGACCAGGTCGTCACCGGTCAGGGCCGGGACGTAGCGGCGCGCGGCCCGCAGGAACGACCCCTTGCCCATCGAACCGGCCACCTCCCTGATCCCGGTCCGCCAGTGCCGGGCGGCCAGCCGCCGGGTGCCCCGCCAGGCCAGGACGCGGGCGAGGTCGCCGAGGTCGACGTCCCGCCAGGAGTAGCCCTCAAGCGCCAGCGCCATCACCGCGTTGGGACCGACCAGCACCTCGCCGTCGATCCTGCGGGTCAGGTGCACGCCGAGGAACGGGTAGCGGGGGTCGGGAACCGGGTAGACGAGCCCCCTGACCAGGTCTTTCGCCTTCCCGGCCAGCGCGTAGTACTCGCCGCGGAAGGGGACGATCCGCACGTCCCCGGGAACCCCGGCCATCCGCGCGACGGTGTCGGTGCCGAGCCCGGCGCAGACGATCACCCGGTCGAACTCCAGTCTCCGCTCCCCTGCCAGGACGCTCACCCCGCCCGCGGTCTCCCGTACGGCACGCACCGGGTGGGACAGCAGCACCGAGCCGCCGCTCTCCTCCACGTCCAGGGCCAGGCGCCGGGCGACGGCGGGGAAGTCGGCGATCGCGGTGTGCGGGGAGTGCACGGCGCCCACGCCGACGGCGTGCGGCTCGATCTCGCGCAGGGCCAGCGCGTCGAGCTCGGCGATGTCCGGAACCCCGTTCGCGCGGGCCCGCTCGGCGATCCTGCGCAGCTCGGGCCGCTCGGACCCGGTGGAGGCGACGACGAGCTTGCCGACCTCGTCGTACGGGATGCGGTGCTCGGCGCAGTACTGCCTGAGCATCGCCACGCCCTCCCGGCAGAGCGTGGCCTTGAGCGAGCCCGGACGGTAGTAGATCCCGGCGTGGACGACGCCGCTGTTGTGCCCGGTCTGGTGGGCCCCGACGCGGTCCTCCTTGTCGAGGACGGTCACGGTGGCCCCGTGGGTCAGTGCCGTCTCCCTGGCCACGGCCAGCCCGACGATTCCCGCGCCGACGATCCCGACCCTCATCGCCGGATCCTCCCTGCTCGTTCCCCTGTCCCCCGCAGTCTCCTACGGGTTCCACCGAGAATTCACCATGAATTCCTTATGAGGCGATCGGGGTGGGAAACGCGTCACCCCGCGAGCCTCCCGACCTTGCCGGTGGCGAGGTGTCCCTCCTGCGCCAGCCAGCGCAGCGAGTCGGCGATGGTCTCCTGGACCGGCCGCAGGCCCACTCCGAGCGCCTCCAGGGTCGGGGTGTCGTACGTGCGGACCATCGTGACCATCATCTCGACGGCGTCCCTGGTGAGCGGGTAGTCGATCTCCTTGATCAGCTTCATCACGTCGCCCACGGCCGCCGCGCCGCGCAGCACCGACCGGTGGATCCGGAACCTCCGGCAGCGATTCCCCGTCACCTCGTCGCAGACGTCGGCCAGCTGCGCCCAGGTGAGGTAGTGCCCGCCCAGCATGAACCGGCGCGGCCCGCGCCCTGGTTCGAGGCAGCGGGCGAGCACGACGGCCAGATCCCGTACGTCGACGATGTTGGCGCCGCCCGCGGTGATCGGCCAGCCCTGCTCCAGACCGGCGCGCAGGCCCTCCACCATCGCGTCCAGCGAGGGTTGGTGCGGCCCGGTGACCCCGGCCGGGTAGACGATCGTGACCGGCATTCCCTGATCCTGGAACCGTCTGGCGTAGCGCTCGGCGGAGATCTTGCTTCTGCCGTATCCGTTCCTGGGGGTGGCGAGCGGGCTCTCGGTCGTGATCACCGGCCCGGCGGGAGGCACGAAGACGCCGACGCTGGAGATGTGCACGATGGGGTCGAGACCGAGTTCGACGGCCTGCCCGAGGACGTTCTTGACTCCGGTCACATTCGTACCGTTTAGGTCATCGGCCCGGCCGATCACCCCTATTTCCGCGGCGGCGTGAATGACCGCGTCGCACCGTTCGAGCCCCTCCCGCACGGCCGCCGCGTCGCGGATATCGGCCCTGTGCAGGGGAATCTCCCCCGTCACCCCGACGGAGGCCAGCACCTCGCGCGTTTTTCCCGGATCGCGGATGAGAAGAAGCGGCTCATGCCCGTCGGCGAGGAGCGCGGCGACCGCATGCGAGCCGACGAAACCTGAGGCTCCGGTTATCAGAACGCGCATGCTCGAAAGTTAGCGGTAATCCTCACCACAAGAGAAGGGATAACCGGCCTGGTTCTTAATCGTCATTGCCTATGCGGGAAATACGTCCAGGCCGGTCAAGGAATAGGCGAATATGTCGGGGCAGTAAATAGCGATGCGGTCATTCATTTTCGGCATGGACCGGGTGGGGGATCCGCAGGAGATCACACGATCACGCGTGATCGTGTGATCTCGCACGGGAGATCGTGCGGGAGGCCGCGTGGGGGATCACGTGGAGGCCGGGTGGGAGAGCGCGTGGAAGACGTGCGGAAGTCGTGCGGAAGACGGGCTCCCGTACCGGCTCCCAGGGCGGGCAACGGACGGTGGGCGGGTAGGGGGGTCCACAGCCGTTACGCACATGTCTCCCGCCCGTCGCCCACCCCGGTGTCACGGGGGGGTATACCTTGATCAGGCCGGATGGCGGCCGGAACCGACCGCGTCACCGGGTGGAGATACGAGGCGATGAGCAGACAACTCTCCATCGGCGTCGATCACCACGGGCACGCGGACTGCACCGTGATCACTGTCGCGGGTGACATCGACCGTAATTCCAGTGAGCTGCTCAGAGAGACCATCGAACAACTGGTCTCCGACTACCGCCCGCGAATCGTCATCGACGCCGGAGGCATCACCTTCTGCGACTCCACGGGGCTGCGGATACTTCTCAGTGGCGCGCGGCTGACCTCGGAGGCGGGCGGATGGCTGCGCCTCGCCGAGGTATCGGATGTCCTCAAACGCCTTCTGCAGGTGACCGGTCTTTTCACCTGGTTTCCCGTCGACCCCGACGTGGCGACCTCTCTCGACCACGCCGCCCGCCGCGACCTGCAGTCCCCCGGCTGAGCCCCGGGTGCCGGGGACCGGTCAGCGCATCCGGCCGACCGCGCCCCGCAGGCGTCGTACGTCCCGCAGGCGCGCCTCGTAGGTCGCGCCGACGACCACGAGCAGCAGCCCGCCCAGCGCCATCGGCACCCATCGGGGCACCAGCACGACCACCTCCGCGATCCACGGAGCCAGCTCGTGCAGGGCGACGACGGCGAGGGTCAGCCCGCCGAGGACCGCCGGGGCCTGGAGCCGGAACCGGGCGCCGATCAGCAGCACGGCCAGGGAGACCACGCCGAGCAGCAGCGGCCGGAGCCAGCCCGAACCGGCGAGCAGCGCGAGCATGCCGGGCACCAGACTGGAGGCGAGCCCGGGGCCGTAGGCGCCCCAGGACGACGTCTCCCCGCCGCGCGCCCGCCACCAGCCGAACCCCAGCAGCACCAGCGAGAACGGAACCGTGTACGCCTCGATCACGCTGACGTCGGAGGCGAGCAGCCGCAGCCAGGAGGCCAGCAGCAGGAACCCCGTTCCGACGTATCCGGCCCACCGGCGATCGGGCCGCAGGGCCGTGCCGACCATCAGCACACCCGCCACGGCGCAGGCGAGACCCGCCAGAGGCAGGTCGGCCGAGGCGAGCGGCAGGCCCGCTCCCACGAGGACGTACCCCGCGGCCTCCACGCCGACCGCGACCGGCGACCTCCTCGACCGGCCCGCCAGAGCCGCCGCCGCGCAGGCCACCGCGAGCAGGCCGAACGCCGCGTGCCGTACCGGCCAGTCCAGCGCCAGCCCGGCCGCCAGCGCCTCCCCGCCCGCCAGCAGCGTCGCCAGCCCCGCCGCGACCGGCGCCACCGCCCGCTTCCCGAACGCGACCGGGACCGCCCCTGCCGTGGCCCCCGCCCTGACCCTCGTCCTGGCCCGGTCACCCAGTACGACCGCCACGGCGATCACCGCCACGACAGGAAGGACGACCAGGGTCGCGGGCTCGCTCATGAGTGCCCAGGAGATCGCGACGGAGGCGGTCAACAGCGCCGCCACCCCGCCGAAGAGCCCGTTCTCGCGGCTCCGCGCCGCCGTCCACGCCGTCGGGACGGTACCGGCGACGAACAATCCCAGCTCCACCCCGTACGGCAGGGCGGCCGACACCGGCAGCGCCACCAGGAGCGCGGGCCAGGCGAGCAGCACCGCCCTGGCCGCGCCCCGGCGCCGCGCGACCTGCCAGGAGACCAGCACCGCCGCCACGGCGACGAGGCCGACCACCGCCCCGAGCAGCGGATAGCCGCCCGCGGGGCCTGTCACGTCCGTCCAGGGCCGTACGAGGGGACGGAGGAAACCGAGGACCGCGGTGACGGCGGCGTGCGCGGAGACGACCGCGAACACCGCCAGCACGGCGCTCAGCACCAGCCCGGCGAGCCGCCGTGGATCACCGCTCCCCTTCGGCGAGCCTTCGGGGGACCTTTGCGGGCCTTCGGGCGACCTCGGTGAACCTTCAGGGGATCTCAGTGGGCCTTCGGACGAGGGCGTGGCCGGCAAGCCGCCGCGGAGGGCGAGGAGGGCCGCGAGCACCGCACCGGCGGCCAGGGACAGGGCCAGGGCGTCGCCGGCGGGAAGCCACCCGGTCCCGGCGGAGACCGCCCACACCAGGCCGGTCGCCGAGAGCACCCCCGCGACCAGCGAGAACGCCGCCACCTCGCGTACCCGGGCCGCGAACACCGCCGCGCCCCACGCGACGAGCAGGACGCCCAGCGTCGCGTACGTGCCGGATCTCTCGGCGAGCGCGGTGACCGTCGCCACCGCGGACACCGCACCGGCGGCGATCGCGAGGGCCCCCGCCCATCGCGATCGACGGGACAGGGTCATACCGGTTACGAGGACGACGGCCAGCGCCGACAGGGCCGCGAGGTCCACCGCGTGCCCCCAGCCAAAGGCGACGGGCGCGACGGCCGCCGCGAGCGTCCCGGCGGCGAGCGCGGCGAACCCCAGGGCGGCCCGCCCCCGCGCGGCCGCCAGTGCCGAGGCGACGGCCAGCAGCCCCGCCACGATCGGGAACTGCGGGAACGGCTCGATCAGCCGGGCATCGGCGAACCCCGGAGATCCCGACCACACATCGCCCAGCCGGTTGAACGGGGCGAACAGGGTGAAGATCACATCATTCGTGAAAGGGAGCGCGGTGGCCGCCGCCAGCACCCCGGCGGAGACGGCCCCGGCCGAGCGAACCCGGTGCTCGTCCAGGCCGGGCGCGTACAGCATGATCGCCACGGTGACCAGCGCCGCCGCCGTGTACGGTACGGCCCACCAGGTGGGCGCCATCAGCGGCCAGGCGAGGGCCGCCAGTCCCGCCGTCAGCGTGAGGGTCGAGAAGGCGGTGACGACCAGGAGGCGGTCGGTGTCGCGCACCCCCCGCGCGACCACGAGCCCGATCACGGCCAGCGCGACCAGCAGCGGGGCCTCCCTGAGGGAGACGATCGCCGGAGCGCCGGACGGGTTCAGCGCCTTCATGAGCGACTCCAGGAGCCCCTGGCACACCCCCAGTCCCCACACCACACCGAAACAGACCGCGACCGTCGTCAGCGGCCCGCGCCCACCGGAAACGCCCTTCGACCCGCGCTCGTCGGACGCGTTCCCCGGCCCGCGCCCACCGGGCACCTCCTCCGGCTCGCGCCCACCGGACGTGTCTCCCGACCCGCGTCCGCCGGGAACGCCCTTCGACCCGCGCTCGTCGGACGCGTTCCCCGGCTCGCGCCCACCGGACACCTCCCCCGACCCGCCGCTCCGCCCGTGCTTGGCCGGGTCATCGGTCACTCCCTGTGGCTTGTCCGCGAACGGGCCCTCAGGCGCGTCCTCGACCCCGGGCCCGGTCTTCTCCGGCCCCTCGGCCGTCGAACCCGTGGTCGCCGCTCCGACGCCGGGCTCGGGGCTCCGGGACGCCATGTGGAACACCAGGAAGGCGGCGTCGGCGGCGGCCGTCGCGGCGAGCGCGGCGGTGATCCACGGCGCCGTCTCGTCGAGAGCGAGCAGCGGGAGCGGGAACTGGGCGAGGACGATCGCGACGGGCAGCGGCAGTCGCAGCGGGAGGAGTCGCGAGTAGCCCGCCATGGCGAGCGCGACCAGGGCGAACAGCAGGGCCGCGTAGTGCGGTCCGGCCAGGCCGTCGGCCCCGGCCAGCCCCGTCCGCCGGGCCGCGTAGCCGTCCAGGAAGAGCAGTGCCGCGCCGAGCATCGCGATGGTCTCGGCGGTGGTGACGAGCCCACGCCTCACCAGGAGCCCGGGCACGGCGAAGGTCAATCCGGTGACGGCGGCCAGGATCGCCGCCCGGCCGCCGAGGCTCATGCTCCCCCAGCTGACCACCGTGAACACCACGGCCGCGACGACCAGCAGCAGCCCGCCGAGGCCGAGCAGCAGGTTCTGCACCGCCCCGGGCGAGAAGTCCTTCCCCGGCTCCGGCGCCACCCCCGGCCGCCCGCCGGACACCGTCCCCGGTCGCCCGGCGGACCCGGACACCGTCCCCGGTCGCCCGGCGGACCCGGACACCTCCTCCGGCCGCCCGGCGGATCTGCCGCGGACACCGGCCAGGTCCCGCTCCCGCTCCCGTCCTTCCTGCCCGGCCCCCTCCCGCTCGGACGGCTCCTGCCCGGCCCCCTCCCGCTCGGCTCGTTCCTGTCCGAGCAGGCCGAGCAGGTGGCCGCGACGGGCGAGGAGTTCCGTCTCGCGGGCGCGCAGCCCCGCGAGGGCACCGTCGAGCCGCCACAGCTCGGCCGCCACCGGCCCCCTCAGGGGGAGCGCGCAGCGCGGGCAGCGCTCGTACGTCCCCGCGATGGGGGCGGAGCACTCAGGGCAGCTCACTCCCGAAGGGGAGCGGAGGCTCGGCGCCGGGCTCTCGTCATGCATGTCCGAAGGATGGCGTAAGCGGCTTGCCGTCCGCTTGCGCCGGATCACTCAACCGGGTCTGAGTATCTGAGCGGGTCTGAGTATCCGGACGGGGCCGGGTACCCGGGCGGGTCCGCGTACCCCAGTGGGTCCGCGTACCTCAGCGGGTTCTGCGGGCGATCAGGGTGATGACGCCGGTGGCGCCCGCGGCGATGGCCAGCCAGAGGAGCACGGCCGAGGTCGGAATCCCCGTGTCCGCGCCGGCGCCGTCCTCGTCGGCCTTCACCCTGGCGACCGGCGTGGACTCGGGACCGCCGGCGGCACCGGTCGGGGTGGGAGCCGCCTGGCGCCGGGCGGACGTGGGTTCGGGAGCCGCCACGCCGAGAACCGTCTCGGGCAGCGGCACCCGGTAGACCGGGCTGCGGCTTCCCTCGCTGCCGGTCAGCAGGTACCTGCCGTCGCGCGTGTAGGTGATCGACTCGGCCTGCTGCAACTCCGGCATCGTCACCCGGGCGATCTGCTCCCCCGGCGCGCGGTAGACCGTGGCGGAGAAGTAGGTACGGATCACGAAGCTCGACCCATCGGGGGCGTAGGCGGCGTCGGTGGCCATGATGGGCGCGGAGCCGACCTTGCGGAGCACGTTGACCCTGTCGGTGCGTAGCCGCTTCGGGGCCTGGTAGACGGCACCGGCGAACTGCTTGGTCACGATGGAGAGGCGGCCGGTCCGGGGGTGCACCATGATCCCCTCGGCGTTGTGCCCGCCGTCCTCGTAGCGGAACCGGTAGCGCACGGCGGGGACGACGGCGTCGCTCAGCGCGCTGGGCTCCGCCACCCTGTACACGGAGATGTCGGGCCAGGCCCCTTCGAGGTTGTCGCCGATGTCGGCGAACCAGAGCACGCCGCGCCCTGTCCGGGGGTCGGTGGAGGCCGCCATGCCCTCCCAGTCGCGGGAGGCCGCACCCCGCAGGGTGAAGGTCGCGCGGGTCCGCCCGTCGGGGCCGACCGCGAAGAAGACCGGCCCCGCGGAGCTGTCGTTGTGGGTGTAGTAGACGTCCTTGCCGGTCGGCGAGACCGCCAGCCCGCTCGACTCGGTGATCCGGCTGTCCCTGAAGCGAAAGAGGATCCGCTCCCCGCCGTCCGCCGCCCGACCGGTACCCGCCGGTACGCCGTGCCCCGCCTCGCGTACCGCCTCCGCCTTCCGTACCGCCTCCGCCTCGCGTACCGCCCCCGCTCGCGCGCCCTGGCCCGTGAGGACCGTGGCCGCGGTCAGGCCCGCCACCGCGAACACGCGAACCAAGACTTCCCCCGGCTTACTCAGCATTCAGCCATCATGCCCCGGCGGTGCGTGCGGGCGTCACAGGCGTGGCGGGTCCGGCCGGCACGGATTTCCCCGCGAATCCGCTCGCCTGGAGTGCGCTCCAGGTACCTAGTGTGAACGTATGGATTACACGCAGCTTGGCCGTACAGGCCTGAAGGTCAGCCGCCTCTGCCTGGGCACGATGAACTTCGGCCCCTTGACCACGGAGGAAGACTCCTTCGCGATCATGGACCACGCCCACGAGCTGGGGATCAACTTCTTCGACACCGCCAACGTCTACGGCTGGAAGAAGGGCGAGGGCGTCACCGAGCAGATCATCGGCCGCTGGTTCGCCAAGGGGGGCGGGCGCCGCGAGAAGACGGTGATCGCCACGAAGCTCTACGGCTCGATGGGGGACTGGCCCAACGAGGGCCAGCTGTCCGCGCTCAACATCCGCCGCGCCGCCGACGCGTCGCTGAAGCGGATGCAGACCGACCACATCGACCTCTACCAGGCTCACCACGTCGACCGGAACACCCCGTTCGACGAGTTCTGGGAGGCCATGGACATCCTCAAGCAGCAGGGCAAGATCCTGTACGTGGGGTCGTCCAACTTCGCGGGCTGGCACATCGCCAAGGCCCAGGAGAGCGCGAGGCGCCGCAACAGCGTCGGCCTGGTCTCCGAGCAGTCCCACTACAACCTGATCGTCCGGGCACCGGAGCTTGAAGTGATCCCGGCGGCCGAGGACTACGGTGTGGGCCTGATCCCGTGGAGCCCGCTCGCGGGCGGCCTGCTCGGCGGCATCCTGCGGAAGATCGACAAGGGTCGTTCGGCCTCGGAGCAGATCACCAAGCAGCTCGACAAGCACCGCGACAAGATCGAGCGTTACGAGGAGTTCTGCGACGAGCTGGGCGAGGACCCGGCGAACGTCGGCCTGGCCTGGCTCCTCCACCAGAAGGTCGTCACCGCGCCGATCATCGGCCCGCGCACGCTCGACCAGCTCGACGGCGTCACCAAGGCGCTGGAGATCGTGCTGGACGAGAAGGCCCTGGTCCGCCTGGACGAGATCTTCCCCGGTTTCAGGACGGCGCCCGAGCACTACGCCTGGTAGCCGCCGGACAGCCGGTGCCGCCGGGCGGTCAGGACACGAGGGCGCCGATCACCACGAGGAGCACGAGCAGTGCGAGCACCGTGGGCAGCAGCCAGCGACGGGGACGATCCACGTCCTGGAGCCTAGCTCTGCCCACGGGGTGCCCGTGCCGTCAGATGCCATTCCTCGACCGTCTCGTAGCGAGGCTCGGCCCTGCCCGAGGTCCCGTCGGAGGTCCCGCCTGTAGTCCTGCCGGTGGTCCCGCCGGTGGTCCCGCCCCTGAAGTTGCTCCGTATCAGGTGCACCGTCCCCGCCTCCCACCCGGCGCCGGAGAACGTCCCGAACGCCTCCACGAGGGGGCTCACGTCCATGTCGGCGCGGCACCGGGCCAGGCTCAGGTGCGGCGTGAACCGCCGGCGATCCGTCTGCCCGGCTCCGGCCTCCAGCGCCTCGTTCCCCACGTGGTCGGCCAGGCGGGCCAGGCCGGGGAGGTCGCCCCCCAGCCCGGCCAGGAAGACCCGCGCCCGACCGGCCGAGGGGAACGCCCCGGCACCGGTGAGCGACAGCGTGAGCGGCGCATGGCGCGTGGCGGCGTCGGCGAGGCGCGCCCGCAGCTCGGGTAGCACCGGGTCGGGCACCTCCCCGAGGAACGACAGCGTCACATGCCAGTTCTCCGGGTCCAGCCAGCGGAGCCCCGGCCAGCGCGGCCGGTGGGCTTCGAGGGCGAGGACGAGCTCATCGCGCACCGGTGGTGGCGGTAGCAACCCCACGAACAGCCGCATGCGACCTCCTGCTGATCATCTTTGTCAGCATTATCGCCACACCGGAGCCGATCAGCGTGAGCGTACCGCCCACCATGACCCCCGCGCGCGGGCCGCCCAGATCCGAGATCCAGCCGAGCAGCAGCGCGCCGAAGGGGGCTCCCCCGGTGAACACGAGCACGTAGATCCCCATCACCCGGCCGCGCATCTCCGGCGAGGTGGCGAGCTGCACGCTGGCGTTGGCGGCGGTGTTCACCGAGATCAACGCGATGCCCGCGGGCACGAGGGAGACCAGGTAGAGGGGGTACCACGGCGCCAGGCCGCTGACGATCTGGAACAGCCCGAACGCGACCGCGCCGCCGACCAGCAGCCGCCTGCTGGGCCGTACCCGCCGCGCCGCCATGAGCGCGCCCGCCAGCGCGCCGACCGCGAACATGCTGGACGCCAGCCCGAACGAGGCCGCGCCCGCCCCGAAGACCTGGCTCGCCATGAGCGCGATCGACATCGAGAACGACTGCGTGAACAGCGAGACGAAGGCGATCAGCAGTATCGGCATGAGCAGCTCGGGCCGCACCATCACGTAGCGCAGACCCTCGCGGAGCTGCCCCTTCGCCCTCGGTACCGGTTCCGGGGTGGTCAGCTCGGAGGTGCGCATGAGCACCAGGCCGCCGAGCACGCCCGCGAAGGAGAGCGCGTTGATCAGGAAGATCGGGCCGGTGCCGCCGAGCGCGTAGATCAGGACACCCGCGGCGGCCGGACCGACCACGCGGGCCAGGTTGAAGCTCGACGAGTTCAGCGCGATCGCGTTGGACAGGTCCTTGCGGCCGACCATCTCCACGACGAACGACTGCCGGGTCGGCACCTCGACACAGGCGATGAGGCCGAGCAGGAACGCCATCACGAACACCTGCCAGGCCTGGGCCGAGCCGGTCACGACGAGCACGCCCATGGTGAGCGCCAACAGGCCCATGAGCGACTGGGCGACGATCAGCAGCGGCCGCTTGGGATAGCGGTCGGCGAGCATGCCGCCCCAGAGGCCGAAGAGCAGCAACGGCAGGAACTGCAGCATGACGGTCACGCCCAGCGCGAAGGCACTGCCGTTCGTCAGGTCGAGCACCAGCAGGTCCTGCGCGGTGCGCTGCATCCACGAGCCGACGTTGGAGACCACGCCCCCGGCCGCGAACAGCCGGTAGTTGTAGACGCGCAGGGACCGGAACATCCCGCCCCGCGTCTCGGGCACGGGCTGGGCCGTGCCGCTCTCCGTGGCCTGGAGCTCGTTCGCGGTGGCGGCGGCCCTCGCGGCACGCCGCCGCCGGACCCTTGCCCTCAGCCCGGTCCTCCCGCCGGTCTTCCCTTTGTGCTTCCGGCCCGGACCCCTGCCCGGCTCACCGTCAGGCTCACCGTCAGGCTCACCGTCAGGCCCGACACCGGGCTTCCGGCCCGGCCTCGTGTCCGATTCCGCCCGCGGCGTCCTGTCCGGCTCTCCCTGCGGCCTCGTGCCGGATTCCGCCCACGGCGTCGCGTCCGGCCCTCCGCCCGGCGCGACGGACGCCCCGGCGTCGCGCGGGATCGCCAGGGCCTCGGGTTCCTCGGGTTCGGCTAGATCCGGCTGAGCTTCTCCAGTATCGGAGCCGCCTGCCGGAGTGTCGCCCTCTCCTCGGGTGTCAGCTCCTTCAGCCGCTGCGTCAGCCACGCCTCCTTGAGGCGCCGCTCCTCCCTCAGCAGGGTTGAGCCCTGCTCGGTCACGCCCACGGTCACCTGTCGCCGGTCGGTCGGGTGCGGCGTACGGGACACCAGCTCCCGCTCGGCCAACGCGGCGATCACGCGGGTCATCGAGGGCGGCTGGACCTTCTCCAGCTCGGCCAATTCGCCGGGGGTTATCCCGGAATGCCGTTCTACGGCGGCGAGTGTCGCGAGCTGGGTGGGCGTCAGCGAGTGCACCGCGGCCTGCCTGCGCAGGCGTCTGTTCAGTCGTGCCAGTGACACGCGCAGAGCCGAAGCCAGACCGGCGTCGCTGCGCAGGTTCGCGACGTGGTCCTTCCTGGGGTTGTTCATTAGCGTAAGTCATTACCTTTGCTAACTATATACGTATACACGTGATTCCCTCCAGCGGGTTTCCTTCTCGGCGCGGGCCGTACAGCGTGCCAGACGGACAGGGGATCGCCAACCCGGCCCGGAATCCCTCCGCCTCCCCCTGCTCCCACTGTCACACGGAGCCTCCGCCGGACAGCGGGCGACCGGTCGTACCGAGGCGCGCGGTCGAGCGCCACACGAACCGTTGACCCCCACAAGAGCCATATGTACGCTATTCCGAAATTACGGAATTATCTCTCGATGGTGACCTGAGGGTGCGTGAGAATGGACGCGACGGAGCAGCGGCTCGCCGCTCTGGAGGAACGGGTGGAACGACTGGAGGCGGCCTCGGCCACCCGGCGGAAGGAGCGGGCGGCCGGAGGATCGGCCGGTGACGCGCCCCTGCGGTTGCTCGACCGGCTGCGCGAGCACATCGGCGACGCCGACGGCCAGGCCGCCGGACCGGTGGAGGCGACCGGCGCGATCGCGTACGCGGGAGCCGTCGGCCGCGACGGCCGCGAGTACCTGTGGGCCAAGCAACGCCCCGTCCACGATCTCGTCGACGCCGAGCGGTCGGGGATCGCCACCGTGCTGGAGTGCCTCGGAAGCCCGGCACGCCTGGCGCTGCTCACCGCGACGCTCGGAACGACCCGCACCCGAGCACAGCTCCAGGAGGTCCTCGGCGAGACGACCTCCACGGGGCATCTCTACCACCACCTGCGCGGGCTGCAGGCGGCAGGTCTGCTCGTCCAGCCACGGCGGGGCGAGTACGAGCTCGCCGCCCACGCGCTGGTCCCGCTCCTCACCGTCATCGCGGCCACCCTGGACCTGAGCGCAGGAGGCGATCAGACGGCCGGAAGGTCAGAAGACGTCTGGGATGCCGAGAATGCCCCGTATGCCGGGGAGGTCGGGGAATGAGCCGGGCCTCCCTCCGGTGGCACGCGCGGGGAGCGCCCGCCCGCGCCGCGTGGCGGGCCTGGGCGCGCGGGGACGTCGACGAGGCCGAACGCCTGGCCGCCCGTGCCGGTGAGCGGCAGCACGCTCACCTCGGGTTCCTGACCAGCTACGTGCGCGGGGACTACGAGCGGGCGCTGGCCCACCACGAGGCCTTCCGCCACCGGTATCCGGCCCGCACCGAGCTGGACGAGCCCGTCGCGCACGCCCTGCTGCACCTGGACCGGCCCGCCGAGGCGTACGCGCACGTACAGCGGCGCAGGGGGAGGCGGCCGATGCCTCCCGACCTCGTGTCGCGGGTGGAGCGCCCGCTGAGCAGCGAGATCGGCCAGGCGACCGTCCTCCCCTTCGCCGACCACCCGCTGGCGCCCTATCTCCCCGCGGTGGACGCCACGCTCGACGGCCACCCCGTACACGCCCACCTTGACACCGGCGGCACGTTCCTCGTCATGGGGACCGGGCGCGCCGAAGCCCTGGGCATCCGGCTCACCCCCAACGGCAGGGAACATCACGGTACGACCCGCACCGACCTCTACACCGGGACGGCCGGGGAGCTGGCGCTCGGCGACGTCGTCCTGACCAACGTGCCGGTGGAGGCGATGCCGACGCTGCGCGACGAGCAGGACCTCGTCATCATCGGCACCAACGTGCTGCAGCGGTTCCTCACCACCGTCGACTACCCCCGCGGGCGCCTGCTCCTGTCGCGACGCCGCGACCCGCGGCAGACGGCGGACCATCTCGCGCTCCTCGGCGACCGGCCGGAACTCGCCCGGATCCCCTTCTACCTGTGGGCGGACCACTACATGTTCGCCCGCGGCGGCTTCGGCACCCGTCAGGACCTCAACTTCTTCATCGACTCCGGGCTGGTCCACCTCGGCCAGGAGGACGGATCACCGCCCCGCCAGGCCTGCCTCTACACGACCGCGCGACGCTACCGCTCCTGGGGCGTGCCCCGGACCCGCGCGGCCCGCCCGCACTTCGGCGTCGACGAACCGATCCACCTGGGACCACTCCGCCAGGACGCCCAGTTCGTGGCCACCACCCCGACCCGGCGCGTCCCCTGGTCATCCTTCGGCGGCGTACGCATCGACGGCCTGCTCTCCCACTCCTTCCTCGACAGGTACGCCTGGACCCTCGACTTCGACCGGCACGAATACACGTTCCGGCGACCCGGGTCGGGCGGCGCCACAGCCCCTTCCGGAACGCCCTGACAAACCAGATCTTCCGGAAGAACAGCCCGGCCAAAAGAGGCGCCGGTTCAGTGATCCATGAACGATCTCCCCCTAATTTGTATGCTTGAAAAGATACAAATTAGGAGACGTTGATGCTTAAACCGTCCCGGCTGCTCGCCCGTGACTCGGAGTGGTCCATGCTCACCGAGTTCGTCACGCATCCCGACCCTCACCTGCGACTGGGAGTCCTCTCGGGGCGGCGGCGTGTCGGCAAGAGTTACCTTCTCCGCGCCCTGGCCGATGCGATGGACGGTCTTTACGTCTCCGCTGTCGCAGAAGAGGGCGCGGTGACCGCGCGACGTCGGTTCGCCGACGACCTCGCGCGGTACGCGGGAGTGAGCTCCGGTCTCTTCCGCGACGACGCCGGCTGGGAGTCTCTCCTCGATTCGGCGATCAGCCTGACCATGCGGCGACGCGGTGCTTCCGGGTTGCTGGTCATCGATGAGCTGCCCTGCTGGATGACACACTCTCCGGAGCTTCCCGGCCTGCTCCAACTGCTCTACGACCGTTCGCAGACCGGTCACGGACACGAGGGCGGGCGAGTGATCGTTTGCGGATCGGCCATGTCCGTGATGAACGATCTCCTGTCCGGCACGAAGGCGCTGCGCGGACGGGCGGCCGTCGACATGCGTCTCCAGCCGTTCGACCTGAGCACCACCGCGCTGCACTGGGGCGTCGACGATCCGGCGGCCGCGCTGCGACTGCACGCCACGCTCGGCGGATCTCCCGGATACCGCAACCTGACCTCGTCACCTTCGCCTCAGAGCCCACAGGAGTTCGACACCTGGATCCCGGCGACAGTTCTCAACCCCGGTCAGGCGCTCTTCTCAAGGAGTGAGGCGGAGTACCTGCTGCGGGAGGACCCGCGGTTCACCGGGAGTTCGCTCCATTACGCGATCATCAACGCGGTCGCCACCGGCGCCACCAGTCCGACGAAGATCGGCGGATTGATCGAACGCGATCGCACGTCCCTGGCCCACCCGTTGGAGATGCTGACGAGTTCGGGCTATCTCGACTATTCGACCGACCCGCTCTGGGAGCGCCGTCCAGTGATCACCGTCGCGGATCCCATCATCCGCTTCCACAACCTGATCACTGTACCGAAACGTGACCTGGTCGAGACGGGCGGATCCGCCCAGGCGTGGCGCGAATCCCAGCCCACCTTCGTCTCCCGCGTCCTGGGCCCTCATTTCGAGGAATGCGCACGCGAGTGGCTCCGCCGCCACCCTGACTCCTCCCTCCGCGCGGGAACGAGCACGATCGCCTCGACAGTGATCAACGATCAAAGCGGGCGGGCCAGGCACGAGGTCGACGTCATCGCCCTGAATCGCGGGTCCGGCCGCGCCACAGTGGGTCTCCTCGGGGAGGCGAAGGCCACTCTCGTACGGCGAGGCCCCGCGGACCTCGAACGGCTCGACCGGCTGAAGGAGATCCTCCGAGGGCAGGGGCATGACGTCACCTCCACCCGGCTGGCGGTCTTCTCCCCGGAGGGCTTCCACCCCGACCTGGTGACGATCGCACGCCGCCGTGGCGACGTCCTCCTCGTGGATCTGCCCTCCCTCTTCGGAAAGACGGAACCCACCGTCCTGCCGACATGATCTGGGACCAGGAGATCACAACCTCATCGGCGACCGCCATCGTCCGCCGGCCTCTCGCCCGCCGCGATTCCGCTCTCCGAACAGCGGACAAGAACGCGAGAAGACCGCCATGGCGATCGGTTCCACCATCACCATGACGGCCTCGGGTTCGCTGCTCAGAGGTTCAGCAGGGCCTTGATCGGGCCGAGCGCGAAGTAGATCACGAACAGACCGGCGACCGTCCACATCAGCGGGTGGACCTCGCGGGCCTTGCCCTTGACGGCCTTGATCAGCACGAAGGTGACGAAGCCCGCGCCGATACCGGTCGCGATCGAGGATGCCTACGACACAGTGACCCTTTCAAAGTCCCGTCCTCGACGATCATGGCTCATCGCGTGTAAACGTTCAGGTCCCGCATCCGCACGGTGCCATCACCGTCTCCAGTGATGGTGACCGGTTGGCCGTTCACCCATCCGACCGCCACCGTGAAGACCCTGTTGGTGTAACCCATGGGGTCCCCGATGGGTCGGCGCGTGGCCAGATCCCACACCCGCACACTGCCGTCACCGCTGTCATTGCTACCGCCGGTGACGGCGACCGGACGACCGTTCACCTGCCCGACCGCCACCGCCGAGACACCGTGAGTGTGGCCGGTCGGCACCGGCTCTCCGATGAGCGTGTGCTTGGTCAAGTCCCATACCCGCATGTTCTGGTCTTCGCTGCCGGTGACGGCGACCGGCCGGGCGTTCACCTCTCCAATCGCCACCCCCCAGACACCGGTTCTGCTGGTCATCGGCTCGCCGACGGGTTTGCGTGTTGTCAGGTCCCACACGCGCACGGTGCCGTCAACGCTGCCGGTAACGGCGACCGGACGACCGTTCACCTGCCCGACCGCCACCGCCAAGACGGGGCCGGTGTGCCCGGTCATCGGTTCGCCCAGGGGTTCGCGCGTGATCAGGTCCCATACGCGCACAGGGTTCTTATGGGTTTCAGTGCCCAGATCTCCGGCGGTGACGGCGACCGGCCGGCCGTTCACCTCTCCGATCGCCACCGCCCCGACACTGCCGGTGTGGCTGCGGGTCATGGGTTCGCCCATTGGTTTGCGTGTGGTCAGATCCCATACCCGTACGGTGCCGACAACGCTACCGGTGACGGCGACCGGACGACCGTTCACCTGCCCGACCGCCACCGTCTCGACACTGTAAGGCTGACCGGCTATCGGTTCGCCGATGAGTTCGCGCGTGGTCAGGTCCCAAACCCGCATGGTGTCGTCATGCATGCCGCCACCCACGGTGACGGCGACGGGCTGACCGTTCATCTGCCCAAGCGACACCGCCAAGACGACGTCATCGTGGCGCCCCACCAAATCCGCAGAAGGCCAAAAACCGACGACGAGCGTCACGCACACTGTCAGCGCGGCGATCATCCACCCGAGGCGCGGGCGGGAAGGCACTGACCTCACCACCACGGCAGCCGCCCCTCTCGAATAAGAACCGGATTCCAAGACCACGAGTAGATCTTCAACTTTGTCGGGGCCCTGCAAGCAGGCAGAGGCCGTGGTGATCACATATGTAGATCACCACGGCCTCCGCCCGCTTCTCAGCCGAGGTTGAGCAGGGCCTTGATCGGCCCCAGGGCGAAGTAGATCACGAACAGCCCCGCGACCGTCCACATCAGCGGGTGGACCTCGCGGGCCTTGCCCTTCACCAGCTTGATCAGCACGTACGTCACGAACCCACTACCTATTCCGGTAGCTATTGAATACGTGAACGGCATCAGGACGATCGTGAGGAACGCCGGGATGGAGATCTCGTAGTCGGTGAAGTCGATCTCGCGGATGGCGGTCATCATCAGGAAGCCGACCACGACCAGGGCGGGGGCGGCGGCCTCGTAGGGGACGACGGCGACGAGCGGCGAGACGAAGATGGCCAGCAGGAACAGCACGCCGGTGACGACGCTGGCGAGACCGGTGCGGGCGCCCTCGCCGACGCCCGCGGCCGACTCGATGTAGGTCGTGTTGGAGGAGACGGAGCCCGCGCCTCCGGCCGCCGCGCCGATCGAGTCGACGAGGAGGATCTCGCGGGTCTTCGGCAGGGTGCCGTCCTCCCTGATCAGCCCGGCCTGCCCGCCGACGCCCACGATCGTGCCCATGGTGTCGAAGAAGTCGGTGATCAGCAGGGTGAAGATGAGCAGCAGGGCCAGGATGACCGAGACGGAGCCGAAGGCGCCGAGCGGGTCGAACTCCCTGAACAGCACCAGCGGGTTGTTGAAGCCGAAGATCTGCTCGGGCAGCCGGGGGACGACGAGCTGCCAGCCCGCGGGGTTCGGCGGCTGACCCGGCGTCACCGAGGCGCCGACCTTGGCGATCGCCTCGACGATGACCGCGAGGACGGTGGTGGCGATGATGCCGATCAGGATGGCGCCCTTGGTCTGGCGCGCCACCAGCAGCACGATCAGCAGCAGACCGGCGACGAAGACGAGGATCGGCCAGCTGGTCAGCGAGCCCGCGATGCCGAGTTCCAGCGGCGGCCCGGCCGCCACCCGGCGGACGAAGCCGGCGTCCACGAAGCCGATCAGCGCGATGAACAGGCCGATACCGACGCTGATCGCCGTCTTCAGCTGGGGCGGGATGGCGTTGAACACGGCGGTTCTGAACCCGGTCAGCACCAGGAGCGCGATGATCACGCCCTCCAGGAACACCAGGCCCATCGCCGCCTCCCAGGACATCTGCGAGGCGATGCCGTAGGTGACGAAGGCGTTCAGGCCGAGGCCCGCGGCCATCGCGAAGGGGACCTTGCCGACGACGCCCATCAGGATGCTGAGCAGCCCGGCCACGAGGGCGGTACCGGCCGCGACGAGCGGGATGTTGGGCGTGCTCCCGTCGCCGATGAACTGGCCTTCGGCGTCCTTGACGGTGGCGATGATCAAGGGGTTGAGCACGACGATGTAGGCCATCGTGAAGAACGTGGCGAACCCGCCGCGCACCTCCCGGCCCACGGACGAGCCACGGTCGGAGATGAAGAAGAAACGGTCAATCCTACTTATTTGGTGGGTTTTAACATCTTTCACTCACGCAGAGTGACATCGGGATTCCCTCCCCGGAAGGCCCGGCTGGCGATGGTGATGCTTTCGAGACGGATTCGCGTCTTGACGTAATCCGTTTTGCGAACAGTGAGACGTGGTCGCCTAGTCTGGATCGCGTGAACCAGCCACGACGTCCGGATCTGCAGCCGTTGAAGACCAACGACACGCTCACGATCCTTGTGGGTACGGGCCTGTGGGCCGTCGCCCTAATCGTGCTCCTGGTCGCCCAGCCGGATCCCGAGTACCGCTGGTGGATCTGGACATGCGTGTCGGGCATCTGCGGCGGCCTCTTCGGCCTCTGGTTCGTGCGCCGCCGCAACCGCCGCTCGCCGCCCCCGCCCGAGGAGCCGATCGAGCCGACCACCGCGATCCTGTGACCGTCGGTACCTCTCGGCGGGGACGAGACTGACTTCTCGCCCGGCGCGCGGGGACCGCGCGCCGGGCGGCCGTCCGTCTAGGTCGAGGCGGTCCAGCTGTCCAGGTCGGCCTCGGCGAGCAGCAGCGGCACCGCCGCCGGATCGCGCAGCAGCGCCGCCACCGCGAGCCGGTCACCCCACTGGCCGGACGCCCAGGCGAGCCCGCGCGCCAGCCCCTCCACCCCCGAGGCGTGCACCGTACCCTCGAAGAACCGCCAGGCCGCGGGGACACCGTCCACCAGCAGCCTCTCGTGCTCCACGTAGGTCAAGGGCGCGGTCGGCAGCAGTGACCGTACGGCGGGCGGGACGTCGCGCGTCTCGCCCGAGGACGTCACCTCGCCGGCGGCCTCCTCCCCCGCCAGCGGCAGGTCGAGCAGCTCCGAGAGCGCCTCGGCCAGGTCGAACGGGGCCAGGATGAGCGGCCGTCCCGCGACGAGCGGCAGCAGGTCCGGCGCCTCGACCACGACCGGCTCACCCGCGCCCTCATCCCCGTCCCCGAGATCGGCGCCGGTGGACAGCACGCGGCCGTCCTCCGCGTCGACGGCGACGATCGCGTCACCGAGGACGGCGCGCACGGCACGCGGGGGCCCGACGCGGGCGGGCTCGACACCGGCGAGGGCCACCCACAGGGAGCGGAGCTGGGCGCGGTCGACCTCCACGGCGGGGTCGCCCAGCAGGTCGAGCAGCTCGTCGGGACCGCCGTGGGAGGCGAGCAGGTCCGCCAGCGTGCTCCGTACGCCGATCATCGCCAGCGCGGCCTCGTCGACGACGGCCGGGGCGTCGCCGTACAGGCCGAACAGCAGCGGGTCGCCCGCGGGGAGCCGCAGCTCCGTGGGGCGCCTGCCGGCGAGCACCGGGTGCGTGGAGAGCCACCAGGCGGTGTAGGACGGCACCTCCACGATCTCCCCCGCCACCAGGACCCGCAGCGGGTGCAGCACCGAGCGGAGCGGCGGGCGCGACAGCAGGGCGAGGGCCGCGGGCCAGTCGGCGACGTACTCCAGGTCGCGTACGGCGGAGAACTCCCGGGCGACCGGAGGCACGGCCATCTCGGGCAGCAGGTCGAGGACGGTCTCCAGCCACTCGTCCTCGCGGTCCAGGTCGTGGTCGCACTCGTCCGGGTCGATCATGACGTCGGAGTCGTTGACCACGGCGAAGCCGTCGAGCACCCCCGCCGCGGCGAGCACCCGGGGGCCGTACCGCTCCACCAGCTCGGGCGCGGCCGTGCCGAAGTGCGTCTCGCTGTCGAGCAGCCCGGCCAGCGACCCGTCGGCGAGGAGCAGCTCGCCCGCCGGGTACAGCTCGCCGTCGGCGCCGCGCAGCGCCAGCTCGGACAGCCAGGGGGCGTCGCCCGCGGTCAGCCCCGCCGCGTCGACCAGCGCGAGCACCGCCTGGGCCACCGGTTCGGAATCGGGGCTGTCCAGCGACTCCGAGACCGCGGAGCGGGTCAGCGGGTCCTCCAGGACGGTACGGGGAGTGGCCTCGCCCGCGCCGAGCCTGAGCAGGAGAGGGTGGGCCGCGTCCGGGTGCACCACGCGCAGCCCGAGCGGGGCGAGGACGGCCGGGTCCAGCGCGGAGCCGTCGGTCAGCAGCAGCGTGCCGCGCGGCCCCCTGACCAGGCGTCCGTCGGCCAGCGGCACCGGCAGCGCGCCGAGGGCCTCGGGGTCGTCGGCGGGCAGCACCTCGTACAGCGACCGCCACCAGGACGGGTCCCTGTCCTTGACGGCGTCGCCGGAGAGCAGGTCCACGATGTCGGAGAGCTGCACCCGGCTGACCCCGAGCGCGGTGACGGCCGGATGCCGGGACGGCCACCCCGCGGGCAGCAGCCCGGGGATCATGGGGGCGACCCGCTCCAGCAGCTCGGCCGGGGCCGCGACCACGGAGGCCTGCCGCCCGGAGACGACCAGCTCCCCGCCGTCGGGGAGCGGGGCCGGGGGGGCGCCACCTCCGGCTGCCTCGGAGGGGTCGGGGAGCAGGAGCGAGGCACCGGAACCGCCCGCCCCGGCCGCCGGGTCGGCGGGCGGGGAGAGCGCGGGGAGCAGCGGGGCGTCGGGGAGCCTGCGCAGGATCGCCCGGCGGATGCGGGCGTCGAGCTCGCCCTTGCCCATCATTCCGGGTACGAGGTCAAGCAGCCGGGGCGTGCGGGGCAGTCCTGCGAGCAGTTCCAGATAGGTGTCGGCGGCCCGCTCGACCAGGAAGTCGGCCAGCGGACCCGGCGCGACGTGCCGCCGGTCGGTGGCCATCGGGAACGAGGCGATCAGCAGCGCGGGCAGGTCCAGCGGCTCGTCGCTCGGCGTGGGCGCGTGCACCACGGGCGGCACCAGGGCCGGCAGCGGCCGGGGCTCCCCGACCGGCGCCACTCCCGGCGAACCGTCCGCCGCCGCCCCTCGCGAACCGTCCGGGACGCCGCCCAGGGCGCCGCCCGCGAAACCGGCGGACGCGGAACCGGCCCCGGTGGCCCCGGAACCGGACCCGGCTGACCCGGGACCGGTGACCGGCACGGCCCAGCGGACCAGCCAGTGCGGCCGGGAGCGCTCCTCGGTCGGGCGGTCGGCGAAGAGCTCGGCCACCTGCTCGGGGGTGAACCGCCCGGAGGCCGAGACGACCTTCCAGCCCTCGGAGGTGACGGTCCGCGTCTCGCCGTCCACGTCGACCTCGATCGACTCCAGGGCGGGCAGGCCGAGCAGCAGGGCGGGGCTGGTCTCCCTCAGCATCGCCCGTACGGCCTCCTCGGCCGCCTCGTCACGGAGCGGCAGCCGCACGAGCGTGTCGAACCCGGCGGGGATCTCCACCGGACCCGCGGGGAAGGGCAGGCGCAGCAGCGGGACGTGCCCGCCGCGCTCGGCCAGCTCCTTGGCCAGTTCGGGCTCGGCGGCCACCAGGGCGGCGGTCTGGTCACGGGACCAGCGGACGACCCCGGAACCCAGCGAGCCGATCACCGGCTCGTCGCAGACCGACACCACGGCCGCGAACCCGACGCCGAACCGGCCGGCCGCGTGGGCGTCGTCGCGTTTGGCGGAGACGCGCAGCGTGGACAGGCCCTCGATCCCGGCACCGTCGACCGGGGCGCCGGTGTTGGCGGCCGACAGCACGCCCTCCCGCAGCGAGAGGCGGAGCCGTCCGGGTACCCCGGCGCGGAGCGCGGCGTCGGCGGCGTTCTGGGCGAGCTCGACGATCAGCCGGTCACGGTAGCCGCCGAGCGCGAAGTCCTCCTCCGCGTTGGCGTCCTCGCGGAAGCGGGCGGGCGAGGCGGCCCAGGCGGCCAGGACGGCCGAGCGCAGTCGTTCGGTGCCGAAGATGTCAGTCAAGGCGATGCTTCCAAAGGTCGAAGCCCCGCACGACCGGGCGTCCGGGCCGCGAGGGCCGGGACGCCACGGGAGAGGCGCCCGGCCGCGACGGCCGGGGGTGCCGCCTGGACGGCGGCGGGGCGGGATGGACCCGGTGCCCCGGGTTGGCAGCGGCCCGGCGGCGCCAGGCCAGGAGGACCGAGCAACGCTGGGCCAGGAATGACCGGGCGACGCCAGGCCCGGAGTGACCGAGCCGGCGCCGGGTCAGGAGTGACCGAGCGGCTCGGAGGCGGTGTCGTCGACCGATCCGGCCAGATCCGGCTCCGCGCCGTTCTCCGCGGTGTCGTAGGAGAGGTCGTCGAGGATCGGCGAGGTCGGCTCGACCTGGTGCGGCAGCACGGCAGCCTCCGAATGCGCCCCGCAGCCGTGGTCGGCGGCGACCACCCGGCCGTCGTCGGGGGCGTACTCGTTCGCGCAGACCCCGAAGCCGGTGCGCAACGCGCCCGCGAGCGGCCAGTAGAAGCCGCAGGTGGAGCACTGGGCGGGCGCGGCGTGCGCGAGCGGGGTGTGCGGCCCCGACTCGCCGGAGTGCCAGCGCCGCACGGCGCGGTCGCGGCCGATCGGGGAGAGCACCCGGGCCCGGCCGAGGCCGTACTCGAAGATCATCTGGTGGTCGGAGTCGTCGTCGGTCTCGGTGAAACCGGGCGCGAGCCTGTCGTCGTCGTCGGAGGTGGGCAGCAGGTCGCCCACGCCGAGGTCGCCGGGCAGGAGCCGCTCGCTCCACGGCACCCACTGCGGCGGCATCAGGGCCCCCGCGCCGGGCAGGAGCACGACCTCGCTGACCGTCACGTTGCGCGCCCGCGAGGCACGGGCGACCGTGACGGCCCAGCGCCAACCCCGGTAGGCACGGTCGAGACAGGCGAAGTAATGGGTGACGACGCGGTCGCCCTCGCCCTCGACCCCGAGGTGGTCGCCCACCTCTCCCGGTCTGACGTTCTCCTCGACCGCGGCTCTGGCCAGGTCGACGGCCGCGACGCACGCCTGGTCAAGGACCACGGCGCGGGATCGAGTCCGGCTCACGAGTCGTCTCCCGTCAGCCTCGCAGCACGACGGCTGCTGTCCCTACTGGCTCGCTCGCTCACTGCGCTCACAGTTCATTCTCGCCCATGACCGGAGCGAACGGCACCGTGGACATCCCATCATCCACGGAGTGACCTAGCGCACCGGACAACTCACCCGCCCTTCGGGTATGACTGGATACGTGGCAGCTGGGTGGGAACGGGCGCGGAAGACGGCGGGAGAGGCCTCCCGGCGGGCCGGCGAGGCCGCCGCGGCCGCGGGCCGGGCCGCCGTGCGCGCGGGCCGGGGCACGGCACGGGCGGGAAAGGGAGCGGGCCGGGCGACGGCGCGGGCGGGCCGGGGCGCGGTCAGCGGCACCCAGCGGGCGGGACGGGCCGCGCGGCGGCTGACCCACGCGCAGGGCGCGGGCCGCACCGGGCTGGGCCAGCTGATCGAGCTGACCGCCGCGCACAGCGCCGGCGACGCCCTGGTCACCGCGGCCCTGGCCGGGACCCTCTTCAAGCTCCCGGTGAACGAGGCACGCGGCCAGGTCGCCCTCTACCTGCTGATCACGATGATCCCGTTCGTGGTGGTCGCGCCGTTCGTCGGGCCGGTCCTCGACCGGTTCCGCTCCGGGCGGCGCTTCGTGATGGCCGGGACCCTCTTCGGCCGCGGGCTGCTCTGCTTCGCGATGGCGGCGGCGATCGTCCCCGGCGACGTGTTCACGATCTTCCCGGCGGCCCTGGCCGTGCTGGTGCTGTCGAAGGCCTACAACGTCTCCCGCGCGGCGATCATGCCGAGCGTGCTGCCCGCCGACATCGCGCTGGTCACGGCGAACGCACGGGTCGCCCTGTTCGCGCTGGTCACGGCGGGTGTCGCGGTGCCGATCGGCGCGGGTGTCAGCGCCTGGCTGGGCGCCGAGTGGGTGCTGCGCGGGGCGACGGTGCTCTTCCTGCTCCAGGGCGTGCTGGCCGTACGGCTCCCGCGCCACATCGACTCCCCCGACCTGGAGGAGCTGGACGACGGGGGCGAGGAGCGGCCGCCCCGCTGGCGCACGATGCTGAACGTGGGCCCGGTGGTGGCCGAGGCGATGCACGCCAACGTGGCCATCCGCCTCTACTCCGGGTTCCTGCTCTTCTACCTGCTCTTCCTCGTCCAGGACAAGAACCTGCCCGGCCTGCCGCCGGTGGTCGCCATCGGCGTGCTCGCGGTGGCCGCCGGGGTCGGCGGGCTCGCGGGCACGGCCGTGGCCTCGTGGGTGCGCAACCACTCCCCGCAGGTCATCGTGCTGGGCACGCTCGCCATGACGACCGCGATCACGATCCTCGCGGCCGTCGTCTTCCAACTGTGGAGCGCGGTGGCGGTCGCGCTGGTGGCCGCGTTCGCCCAAGGGCTCGGCAAGCTCGCGCTGGACGCGATCGTGCAGCGCGAGATCGGCGAGGAGGTGCGCTCGTCCACGTTCGGGGTGGTGGAGGCCTTCCTGCAGATCGCCTGGGTGGTGGGCGGCCTGGTCGGGCTCTGGCTCTCGCTGTTCGCGGGCGGGTCGGCGGGGCTGGCCGTGATGGCCGCGGTGCTGGCGGGCTCGCTCGGCTGGCTGCTGGTACGCCGCCGCAGGCGGGTCCGTGAGGTGGACGCCAGGGTCGAGGCGGCCAGGGGCCCGCGCCCCGCCCCGTCCGGGCCGCACCCCGCGACGAACGGGGAGCGCCCCTCGCGGGACGCGACACCGGAGGAGCACGAGGAGCCCGAGGGGTGGGCCAGGCCGCGGCCCGCCGGGACGACCACCGCGGTCGTGCACCACGGGGACCCCCCGACGGAGAAGCGGACCAGACCGCTCACCAACCCCCACGGCTGAGCCCGCGACCGGGCCCATGGCTTGGGCTCACGGCATGGGCTCACGGCTTGAACCCATGGCTTGGGCTCACGTCCGGGCTCACGCTGGGCCGCGAGGGTCTCCGCGCGTTCGAGGGACGCCCGGACCCGCGCGGCCGGATCACGAATCCGGCGCACGGAAGGACCCGCGCGGCCGAGCCGGGGAGCCGGGAGCCCGCACGGGAGATCGGGTCGAGCGGCGGGCGAGGCCGGGCGTTGGACAGGGCAAGGCCGGGCGGTGGGCGAGATCGGGCGGACGGGCGGGCGGCGGGGTCAGTCGTCCAGGTCGTCGGCGACGGCGCGGAGCACGGCGGCGATCTTCTTCGCGTGCGCGGCCTCGGGCTGCTTGCCCCGCTGGTACGACGTGGAGACCGTGTCGAGCAACTTGATCAGGTCCTCCACGATGACGACCATCTCGTCGGGCTTCTTGCGCTTGCCCTTGGGCTTGGCGGTCTTGGCGAGGGTGGGGGGCTGGTCGATCACTCGGACCGAGAGCGCCTGCTGGCCGCGGCGCCCCTCGGCCACGCCGAATTCGACCTTCTGGCCCGGCTTGAGGGAATCCACGCCGGAGGGCAGCGCGGAAGAATGCACGAAGACCTCACCGCCGTCGTCGCGGGTGAGGAAGCCGAATCCCTTGTCGGCGTCGTACCACTTGACCTTGCCACTCGGCACAGGGGTGACCTCGTTCAGACTGTCGTGAAAAGGAATGGATGTAGGTTATGCCCAGCGGGCGCCGAGGGCGACCGTGTATTGGGACCCGAATTACACGAGAGCGGCGGGGGTTCGCCAGCCGTCAAACCATTCGACGAACTCAGTCAGATCGCCCAGGATCACATCGGCTCCGTGATCACGCAGTTCTCCCGCCGGATAGACACCCGTCGCCACCGCCACGCTCACGACTCCCCCCGCTCGCGCCGCGTCGATGTCAGCGACATGATCTCCAACATATGCGGCGGCGCCGAAAGCCGCGAGGGCCGGACCCTTCGCCTCCCCGAAAACCGACCCGGCGACCTCGTCCACCTCAAGCCCGAGGAACTCGACCGTGCTCGCCGCGTCGCGGGCGTTCTTCCCCGTCACGACGGCGACCCTGCCCCCCGCCCGCCGTACGGCCTCGACGGCCTCGCGCGCGCCGGGCATGAGGGTGGTGACCGGGATGGCGATCGACGGGTACAGCTCCCGATAGACGTCGGCGGCCGCGGGGACCTCCACGGCGGGCATCCAGTTGGCCAGTTCCCACTCCAGCGGCGGCCCCAGCCTCGCCAGCACGGCGGCGCTGTCGATGTGGACGCCGGTGCGCAGCGCCACCTCGTCGTAAACGGCGGCGATGCCCGCGCGCGTGTCGGCGAGCGTCAGATCGAGATCGAATCCCACGGAGTTCATCGGGTCACTCACCACTTCCTTGTCCGCTTCGCGAAGAGGTTCTCCGAGAAGCCCTCAAAGAATGCCAAATCACCCTAAACATGGCTAATCCTAAGCGTTGTAGGTGAGACGCCTCACTGCGGAAGCCTTCGCGAAAGGATTTTCCTTATCCGGAAGGCGAGCGGACGACCTGCCTTCATGCGCCTGACTTCGTGAGCCCGCCTTCATGGACCCGACTTCGCGGGCCGGTCCCCGTGAGACCGTGTCCATCCGAGGTCCGCTCGATTCGTTCGCCACGGGCGGGGATCGGCGCGGCGCGTGTGGTGCGGTGTGGTGCGACCCGGCCCGGGCGGCACTGGATAAGGTCACGGAGGAGGTATCGGCAGAGAATGACCAGATCGACGCGCGAGCGGATCATCGACGAGGCGCTACGCCTGTTCGCCGAACGGGGCTACGCCGCGACCTCGGTGGCCGAGATCGAGGCCGCCTCCGGGCTGTCTCCCGGCGCCGGTGGCCTCTACCGGCACTTCAAGTCCAAGTACGAGGTGCTGGCCGCGGCGATGAACGAGCACGCCGCCAGGACCCGGGCGCAGATCACCGAGACCCTGACCGAGCTCAGCGTCGTCGACACCTCGACCGGCGTCGAGGAACGGCTGACCCAGCTGTGCGGGCTGGGGCTGGCCAAGGTCTGCGAGGAGAGGGAGCTGACGCGCGTCTTCTTCAGCGACCTCGGCCAGTTCCCCGAGCTGGTCGCGACCGTGCGCGAGGGCCTGCTGCAACCCATGTTCGACGCGATCACCATGTGGTTCCGCACCCAGCCCGAATACGCCGGGGCCTCCGCCGACTGGTCCGCCATCGGTGCCGTGCTCGGCGGGGCGGTGATCAACTACCAGCTGTTCGAGGAGACCGTGGGCGAGCCTCCCGGCCGCGTGGAGCGCGACCGCTTCGTCGCCTCCTGGGTGCGCCTCGCCCTCGGCCTGCTGCCCCGGCCGACGGCCCAGGCCCTCGGCTGACGGTCCAAGCCTTCGGCTGACGGTCCAGGCCCTCGGCCGACGGCCCAGAAGCTCTGTTGACGGTCCAGGCCCTCGGCCGACGGAACCCGGCCCTCGGTTGACGGACCCGGCGGCCGACTGACGGCCTCGGCGGCCGGTGAGCCACCGGGAGCGCCCTCGCCCCCGGGGACCGGGAAGGCCCCCCGGCATCACAGGGGTCCGCCACCCCACCGGGGCCCGGCCCTTCGGGCGTCACCCGGGCCTGCGGACTCCCCTTCCCACCGGGACCGGGGGGTTGAGCAGGCGGTAGGCCAGCCAGAAGACGGCCCACGCCGTACCGAGCATGAACATGAGCCCGCTGATGGTGAAGAACTCGTCGATCACCGTGCCGAGGTCGTTCCTGGCCCTCACGAGGGCGACCAGCCCGCCGCCGAGGGAGTAGCTCACGATCGGGGCGGCCAGCCCGAGCGCCTTGTCGGAGGTGTGCCAGTTCTCGCAGGCGATCACGACGAGCACCGCGACGGCCCAGACCAGCACCGGGATCGCGAAGATCGCGATCGGGGCGAGCGGGAAGGGGATCAGCAGGCCGGCCAGGGCGAGCAGGCTCAGGCCGATCATCTCGCGCCGGTGGCCCAGCAGGATCGTGCGAGCGTCCTGGGTGCCGGGGACGACGTCCTCCCTCGACCGGACCGGGCGTCGCCGGCGCAGCCAGTCGGGCCGGGCTCGCGCCTTCTTCCTGGCCAGCCGCTCCTCGGCCTCCCGCATCCCCCTGGCCACACCGGGCGGAAGCCCCGGACGCCCCTCCGCGCCTCCCGGTCTCCCACTCGGCGCCTCCGGACGCCCTCCCTCCGGACGCCCTCCCTCCGGACGCCCTCCCTCCGGACGCCCTCCCTCCGGCGCGTCCTCACGCTTCTCCCGCGGTTCCTCCGCTTCTCCGGGCTGTCGCGCCTCACGGGGCTGCTCCGCCGTCTCCCGCGGCGCCACCGGCGGCGGGAGGGGGTCCTGTACGGGCGGGATCTCCTCGGTCGGCGGATCGCTCTCCACCGCGTCCTCCCACTCGTCCGCGGCGTCTGTCTCGCTCCCCGGGCGACTGCTACCGGCTGGAACGTCGGGCTCGTCCTCCTCCGGGGCGGCCGATGACGGGCGCGAGCGGGCCGAGAAGATCAGCTCCGCCCACCTGGACGCGCGCGAGGCCGAGACATCCGGAGCGTCCGGCTCCGGGCGCTCCGGTCCGGGACGGTCCGGCTCCGGCTCCGGTCCCGGCTCCGATCCGGGACGGTCCGGCTCCGGCTCCGGTCCCGGCTCCGATCCGGGACGGTCCGGCTCCGGCTCCGATCCGGGACGGTCCGGCGCGGGACGGCCCCGCGCCGGTTCTCCGGCATCCGGGCGAGCACCCGTCGAGGCGTACGGATGCCCCCGGACAGAGCGGCGGAAAGGCGGAAGGCCGGAACCCCCCGGCGCCGCCTCCCGGGCGGCCGACGGGTCACGTCCGGCCGTCTCCGCCTCGTCCGATGAGGGCTGGGGCGAGGAAGAAGGCGTGGCCGGGGATCGCGGCCCCTCCGGCGCGTGGCCGGAGCCGTCCAAGCCGGGGCCCGCGTCTCGCGACATGGAATCGGGATCCATAGGACCGGCCTCCGCGTAAGTGGAATCGAGATCCTCGGGAACGGCCTTCCTGGAAGCGAAACCGGGACCCTCGGGGACGGACCCCTTAAAGGTGGAGTCTCGGTCCTCGGGGACGGGCCTCCCGGAGGCGGGATCGCGGTCCTCTGGGACGGACCCCCCCTGAAGGTGGTCGCGGTCCTCGGGAACGGGACCTTCCGGGGTGGGGGCGGCGAGCGGCACGGCGGCCGACCGGTGACCGGCGGAGGTGACGGTGGGATCCACGGCGCGGCCGGAGACGCGATCGGCGGAGCTGTCGGAAACACGACCGGCGGAGCGGTCAGAAGGACGGCCGGAGACGCGGCCGGAGACACGACCGGCGAAGCTGTCGGAGGAGCTGTCGGCGCGGTCGTGAGCCCTGGCGGCGGTCTCCCCCCGGGGCCTGGGAACCGTACCGGAGTCCTCACGCGAGCGCCGGGAGCCCCGAGAACCCTCGCCACCCCCGGCACCCCCGCCACCCCCGCCACCCCCGCCACCCCGAGAGCCCTGAGCCCCCCGAAGGCCCAGAAAACCTTGAAAGCCTCGAAAGCCCCGAGAACTTCCGGACTCCTGAGACTCATCCTCGAAAACCCGTGGCTCCGGACGTCCAGGTGGGTCCTCGGGAGACGGGGAGGGCGCCTCCCTCCCCAGGCGGCGTAACTCGCGGCGGACCAGCGCGGCCGGGTCACCGAACCGGGCCAGGACCCTCGCCACGACGACGGGGTCGTCCGCCCCGGCCCGCTCGGCGTCGATCCGCCTGCGCAGCACCGCGACGAAGTCGATCCGCTGCCTCGGCGGCAGCACGCCGTGGGCCGCGTCGGCCGCCTTGCTGACGTAGTCAAGGACGAGCTGGTCCGCACGCTCGATCACACTGGCCATCCTCTCTCGACATCGTCCCGCTCGTGAGCTTCTTCCCCCATTCACCGTCCATCACGTGATCGATTCGCTCTCTTCGCGGGATCCCGGAATTCCCCCAGGCCGCGCGATGTCGGTCAAGCCTCCTACCATTGGCGGAATGAGCACGGAGTTCACCGAGTGGCTGCGCGGCCGAAGCGACGACCGGTTGCGGGCTCTCGTCTCCGTGCGACCCGAGCTCATCACCCCCGTCCCCGCCCACCTGGAGGGGCTCGCCGGGCGGGCGAGCAGCCCGTCGGCGGTGGGCAGGGCGCTCGACCGGCTCGACCGGTTCGCGCTCGCGGTCGTGGAGACGCTGGCCGTGCTGCCCGGCCCGATCTCCTACCGGTCGCTGCGCGCCCAGATGGCCCTGGCCCTTCCCGGACCGGCGGATCCGGCGTTCCAGAGCGCCCTGAAGGAGACGGTCGAGCGGCTGCGCACCATGGCCCTGGTCTACGGGCCCGACCGCGCTCTGGCCCCGGCACCCGGGGTGCGGGAGGTGCTTGACGCTCCCGCGGGGCTCGGCCCGCCCGCCGCGGAGGCGTTCAGGCACCACCCCGCCGAGCGGCTGGCCGAGCTGGTCCAGGACGTCACGGGCGACACGGACGACACGGAAGGCTCCGGGGGCGCCACCAAGGAGACGCTCGCCGCGCTGCTCTGCGACGGGGAAATCGTCGGACGGCTGGTCGAGGAGGTCTCGCCGCAGGCGCGGTCCGCGCTGAACGAGCTAGCCTGGGGCCCGTCCAGCGGCCGGGTGCCCAACGCCCGCCGTGAGGTGCGGGCCGCCACCGCGCAGTCGCCGATCGAGCAGCTCCTCTCCCGGGCCCTGCTCGCCGCCACCGGCGAGGAGACCGTGGTGCTGCCCCGCGAGGTCGCCCTCTTCCTGCGTGGCGGGCGCGTTCACCGCGACCTGTCCCCCTTCCCGCCCCTCGCCGAGGGCACCGAGCGCGACCGGAGGCTCGCCGACCGCACGGCCGCCGGGCAGGCGTTCACGTTCACCCGCGCGGTGGAGGAGCTGTGCGAGCGCTGGAGCGCCGAGCCGCCCGGCGTGCTCCGCAGCGGCGGCCTGGCCGTGCGCGACCTCAAGCGGACCGCGGGCCTGCTCGACGTGCCCGAGTGGGTGACCGGGCTGATCATCGAGGTGTCGTACGCCGCGGGGCTGATCGCGGCCAGCGGCACCGTCGACGGCGACTGGATGCCCACCCCCGTCTACGACGGCTGGCGGGTGAAGTCCACCGAGGACCGCTGGGTGCTGCTGGCCACGGCCTGGCTCGCCATGGACCGGGTGCCGGGGGTCATCGGCGAGCGCGACGAGCGCGACCGGCTGCTCAACGCCCTGCATCCCGACCTGCGGCGCCCGGCCGCCGCCGAGGTCCGCGCCACGACCCTGGGCGTGCTCGCCTCGACGCCGGGAGTGGCGCCGACCCCCGACGCGGTACGCGAGCGCCTGGCCTGGGAGCAGCCCCGGCGCCGCGGCGGTCACCGCGACCAGCTGGTGGAGTTCACGTTGCGCGAGGCCGAGCAGATCGGCGTCACCGGGCTCGGGGCGCTCGCGGCCCACGGTCGCGCCCTGCTCCCCGACCCCGGCGGCTCCGGCGGCTCCGCGACCCCGGCCGGCGCGGTTGGTGCCGGCCGTCCGCTGTCGGCCGCCCACCTGCTGCTCCCGCTGCTGCCCGAGCCGCTCGACCACGTCCTCCTGCAGGCCGACCTGACCGCGGTCGCCCCCGGCCCGCTCACCGGCGACCTGAGGCGGTGGCTGGCGGTGGCCGCCGAGGTGGAGTCGACCGGCGGCGCGACGGTCTACCGCTTCGACGAGCGGTCGATCCGGCGGGCGCTGGACGCCGGGCAGGGCGCCGACGAGCTGCTGGCCATGCTGGAGCGCCACTCGACCACGCCCGTGCCGCAGCCGCTCAGCTACCTGGTCACCGACGTGGCCAGGCGCCACGGCCGGATGCGCGTCGGCACGGCGAGCGCGTACGTGCGGTGCGACGACCCCTCCCTGCTCGACGAGGTGATGGCCGACAAGCGGGCGATCCCGCTGCGGCTGCGGCGGCTCGCCCCCACGGTGATCGCCTCCAAGTCCTCCCGTCCGGCACTGGTCGACTCGCTGCGCGCGATGGGTTACGCCCCGGCGGCGGAGTCGCTCGACGGCGACGTGATCGTCACCCAGCTCGACGTCCGCCGGACCGAGGGCACCCCCGCGGGTCGTTCCCCGGTCACGTTCGGCGGCCACGAGGCCGACGTGGTGGCGGCCGCCGTGCGCGCCGTGCGGGCGGGCGACGCCGCGCACCAGGCTCGCCGCGCCCCGGTGGCCGCCCCCGGCGGCCAGGTGCCGCGTTCCCCCGCCACCGCCACGATCACCGCCCTTCGCGAGGCCATCCGGCAGGGGTCGCAGGTCTGGATCGGCTATCTCGACTCCCAGGGCAACGCCACCAGCCGGATCCTCGAACCCGCCCGGATGGAGGGCGGCTATCTCACCGCCTACGACGAGACGCGGGCGGCCGTGCACCGCTTCGCCCTGCACCGCATCACCGGCATAGCCGACATCGCGTGAGACTTCCCTCACCGGCCTTACCGGTTCCGCATCGGACCGGGAAGCCCACCCGGCCCCGGTGTGCCGGGCGGAGGCACGAGGTAGTCTCGGTTCCGGAACGGGTCCGCCGCGAGCCCGGCCGACGGTCCGGCGGCGGCCCGCCGTCCGCAGCGTCGTTCACCAGGACGCTCGCCGAGGCGCGAGGGTCCTCCTCCTGGTCTCCTCCGGGCGCCGTCCGCCCGGGTGCGACCGAGTCCGTTCACCCCTGGCGCACGGCTCACGACTCATATCGTGATGACAGTTACGTTCTGAGCTCCACAGAAGCGAGAGATCCCCAGTGAGCAGCGGTCACTCCGAAGGCCCCAGCACCAACCCGGACGACTGGAAGAGCCCCTACGCCACGGGCCCCGGCCAGACCCCGGGTCACGACCGGCAGCCGTACGGCTACGAGCAGCCCCAGCAGGGTCACCAGCCCGGCTACGCCCAGCCCGACTACGGCCAGACCCAGCCCCAGGGCCATGGCCAGACCCAGGGCTACGGTCAATCCCAGACCTACGGGCAGCCCCAGGACTACGGCAAGACCCCCGGCTACGCCGACCAGCCCTACGGGCAGGGGTACGGGCAAGGGTACGGCCAGGGTTACGGGGCGCCGCCGTCCCGCGAGGTCGAGGGCGTCAGGACGCACGCGATCGTCGCCCTGGTCATCAGCCTCGTGCTCGCGCTGAGCTGCTTCGTGAGCCTCGGCGGGCTCATCGGCACCGTCCTGTCGGGCCTCGCGCTGAGCAGGGTCGACAACGACCCGCGCGGCGCCCGGAACCTGCTCAGATGGACCTGGATCAGCGTCACCGCCAACGTCGTGCTGCTCGTCCTGGGCGTGACCTTCTTCATCGTCGCCGGCCTCAACGGCGCCTTCGGCCCCAGCTGAACCGTACGCGCGAGGAGTGATCACACGGTAGAAGGGCGGGCGCGGGAGATCGGGCGGGCCGGACGGGACTGCCCGGGCGCTCCCGTCCGTTGCATACAGGGAGCGCGGGACGACCCTCCGGGCGTCCACGGGTGCGACCATGTGCTGATCCGCCGTACCCTGCGGTGACCAGCGGTGACCAAGGGAGAAGTCTGTGACTGACGGACCATTGATCGTCCAATCGGACAAGACCCTGCTTCTTGAGGTCGATCACGAGAGAGCCGGGGAGTGCCGCAAGGCGATCGCCCCGTTCGCGGAGCTGGAGCGCGCCCCCGAGCACGTGCACACCTACCGGATCACCCCCCTGGCGCTGTGGAACGCGCGGGCCGCCGGGCACGACGCCGAGCAGGTGATCGACGCGCTGATCGCCCACAGCCGCTATCCCGTGCCGCACGCGCTGCTGGTCGACGTCGCCGAGACGATGTCGCGCTACGGCAGGCTCCGCCTGGAGAAGCACCCCGTCCACGGGCTCGTCCTGACCAGCACCGACAAGGCCGTGCTGGAGGAGGTGCTGCGCGCCAAGAAGATCCAGCCGCTGCTGGGCGAGCGCCTGGGCGACGACGGCGTGGCGGTGCACCCGAGCGAGCGCGGCAACATCAAGCAGCACCTGCTCAAGCTGGGCTGGCCCGCCGAGGACCTGGCCGGATACGTCGACGGCGAGCACCACCCGATCACGCTCACCGAGGACGGCTGGGAGCTGCGCGCCTACCAGCGGGAGGCCGCCGAGGCGTTCTGGCACGGCGGCTCCGGCGTGGTCGTGCTCCCCTGCGGGGCGGGCAAGACGATCGTGGGCGCGGCGGCGATGGCGCACGCCAGGGCGACGACGCTGATCCTGGTGACCAACACGGTCTCCGCGCACCAGTGGAAGCAGGAGCTGCTCAAGCGGACCTCGCTGACCGAGGACGAGATCGGCGAGTACACCGGCACCAAGAAGGAGATCCGGCCCGTCACCATCGCCACGTACCAGGTGATGACCACCCGCAGGCAGGGCGTCTACCGGCACCTGGAGCTGTTCGACGCGCGCGACTGGGGCCTGGTCGTCTACGACGAGGTGCACCTGCTGCCCGCGCCGATCTTCCGGATGACCGCCGACCTGCAGGCCAGGCGGCGGGTGGGCCTGACCGCGACGCTCGTGCGCGAGGACGGCAGGGAGGGCGACGTGTTCTCCCTGATCGGCCCCAAGCGGTACGACGCGCCGTGGAAGGAGATGGAGAACCAGGGCTGGATCGCCCCCGCCGACTGCGTCGAGGTGCGGGTGACGCTGACCGACGAGGAGCGGCTGGCCTACGCGATGGCCGAGTCCGAGGAGCGCTACCGCTTCTGCGCGACCACGCCGTCCAAGACGCGGGTGACCGAGGCGCTGGTCCGCCGCCACCTGGACGAGCAGGTGCTGGTCATCGGGCAGTACATCGACCAGCTCGACGAGCTCGGCGAGCACCTGAACGCGCCGGTGATCAAGGGGGAGACGAAGGTCAAGGAGCGCGAGCGGCTCTTCCAGGCGTTCCGCGACAAGGAGATCCAGGTCCTGGTGGTCTCCAAGGTCGCCAACTTCTCCATCGACCTGCCGGAGGCGGCGGTGGCCATCCAGGTGTCGGGCACCTTCGGGTCCCGGCAGGAGGAGGCACAGCGGCTGGGCCGGGTGCTGCGGCCGAAGGCCGACGGGGGCGGGGCCCGGTTCTACTCGGTGGTGAGCCGTGACACGGTGGACCAGGACTTCGCCGCGCATCGGCAGCGGTTCCTGGCCGAGCAGGGGTACGCGTACCAGATCATCGACGCGGACGACGTGCTCGCCGGAGATTGACCCCACCTGGCGAACACGTCGTCATTTTGTGTCAGGTCCACGAAATCCCGCGGGCTTTCGACAAACAAACCACCCCCTCGCTAGGCCTGGCGGCCAATGGCGACATACCCCCATGATCTGAGGGAGTCACCATGTTTGCCTCGCTTTTTCGCTATTTCTGCGGAGAATGACGGAGAGTGGCAGAGTGACTACCGAACGCCCGGAGTGACTGCTGGATGGGCGGGGTGCTTACCGTGCAATCAGGGTGAAAACTGAGCAATCCAAACGAGTGTCAAGCAATCCAAGTGACCGCCGAACAATCATGGTCACCACCGAACAATCGTAGTGACCGCCGAATGATCAGGGTGACTATCGGACAATCAGGCCGCCCGCGAAGAGAATGCCTCCCGCGATCACCCAGGCGGCCACCGCGGCGGTCATCAGGGCGGTGAAACGGCTCCCGACGCCGCCCGGCCCTCGTGACAGCAGGGCCGCCGCCGTGCAGCAGGCAGCGACCGCCGCGAACAGGGACGACAGCCTGACCACCCCGCCCAGCCTGTCGACGCAACCGGGGTCGGAGCAGAAGGCCTCGACCCCCCAGCCCGCGAACACCGACAGCCCCCAGAGCGCGCCCAGCAGAAGGCTGGCCACGACCGGTATGACAGGGGAGATCCGCACGACCGTTGGGATACCCGCGGGCGCCGTCCCCCAGTCCGGCGTTAATCCTTTTGAGACGCGAGAGGGTCGCCGCTAAGCTGGTCGATTCGCTGCCCGATGACCACACCACCTCCGTTTATCGAATGGGAGGCGCTTCAGCGTGCCCGCACATCAATTGGCCCCCGACATAACCGACGACCCCGCCCTCATCCTCGCCGCCGAGCGCGAGCATCTGGCCGTCTCCAGGGCGGCGCTCCGCGCGATGCGCGAGCACGCCCGCTCCCTCTCCTCCGACGCCGCCGGAGACTGGGTCTCCCAGCAGATCCTGCAGGCGCTGCTGGACCAGCGCGTCGAGGCGCTCGCCGACCACTCCGGCACGCCCCTGTTCTTCGGCCGCCTCGACCGCGAGGAGGGGGACGACCTCCCCGGCACGGTATACGTCGGGCGCAGGCACGTCCACGACGACACCAGCCGCCCCCTGGTCATCGACTGGCGCGCCCCGGTCTCGCGGGCCTTCTACCAGGCCAGCCCGTCCGACCCGATGCGCGTCGCCCTGCGCCGCAGGTTCGGCTACCAGGGCGGCGACCTGACCGCCTACGAGGACGAGCGGCTCGACCAGGGCGGCGCCGCCCTCACCCAGAGCAGAATCCTCACCGAGGAGATCGAGCGCCCGCGCTCGGGGCCGATGCGCGACATCGTCGCGACGATCCAGCCCGACCAGGACGAGATCGTCCGCTCCGACCTGGGGCAGACCGTGTGCGTCCAGGGCGCCCCCGGCACCGGGAAGACCGCCGTCGGCCTGCACCGGGCGGCCTACCTGCTCTTCACCCACCGCGAGCGGCTCGCCCGCTCGGGCGTGATGATCGTCGGCCCGAACCGGGCGTTCCTCTCCTACATCTCCTCCGTGCTCCCCGCCCTGGGCGAGGTCAAGGTCGACCAGACCACGGCCGCCGGGATCCTCGGCGACCACTCCGCCCCCGAGGACCCCGCCGTCAGCACGATCAAGGGCGACGCGAGGATCGTCCCCGTGCTCCGGCGCGCCCTGTGGGCGCACGTCGTCAAGCCCACCGAGGGCGTGCTGTTCACCAAGGGGATCAACCGCTACCGGGTGGCCGACCACGAGGTCCGCGAGATCGTCGCCGCGCTGCGCGGCACCACCCGCTACGGCCCCGGGCGCGCCACGCTCGCCCAGCGCCTCGCCCACCTGGTGCTCGTCCGGATGGAGCAGCGCGGCGAGTCGCCCGACGACCGGGTGCAGGACGCGGTGGCCAGGTCCAAGCCGGTCAGGCAGCTCGTGGACCAGGTCTGGCCCAAGCTGACCCCGCAGCAGGTGCTCTACCGGTTGTTCGGCGATCCCGCCTTCCTCGCCGCCGCCGCGAAGGACGACCTCACGGCCGAGGAGCAGGCACTGCTGCTGTGGGCGAAGCCCGCCAAGTCCTTCCGCTCGGCGAAGTGGTCGGCGGCCGACGGCGCGCTGATGGACGAGCTCGCCGACATGATCGAGCGGACCGTCCCGCTGGGCCACCTGGTCGTGGACGAGGCCCAGGACCTGTCGGCGATGCAGCTGCGGGCCCTGGGGCGGCGCTGCCGCACCGGCTCGGCCACCGTGCTGGGCGACCTCGCGCAGGGCACCACGCCCTGGTCGGCCCGCTCCTGGACGGAGGTCCTCACCCATCTCGGCTTCGAGGACGGCGCGGTCACCGAGCTCACCCTCGGCTTCCGGGTGCCGCGCGAGGTCCTCGACTACGCGGCCAGGCTGCTGCCCTCCGTCGCCCCGGACCTGGCCGCGCCCCGGTCGCTGCGGCCCGGCGCGGGCTCGCTGTCGGTGCGCCCGGCGCCCGACCTGGCCGTCGCGCTGGCCGGGGCCGCCGAGGAGGCGCTCGCCCGCGAGGGGTCGATCGGCGTCATCGTCCCCGACGCCTCGGTGGGCGCCGTCTCCGAGGCCCTCGCCCACCTGGAGCACCGGGTGTTGAGCCCCGACACGGTCGAGGACCACCGCCTGCTGGTCATCCCGGCCTCCCTGGCCAAGGGCCTGGAGTACGACCACGTCATCGTGGCCGAACCCGCCGACATCGTCGAGGCGGAACCTCGCGGCCTGGCCCGCCTCTACGTGGTGCTGACCCGCGCGGTCACCTCACTGACCGTCCTGCACACCCGGCCGCTGCCCGCGCAGCTCGGCTAGCCCCGGGCCCACGGCGGAAGGAGGACGGGAACAAAAAGAGGCGGCCCCTGCACTACGGGGTCGCCTCTTTTTCGAAAGCGCGTGGACTAGAAGTCCATGTCGCCGCCGCCGGGCATGGCGGGGGCGGCTCCGGCCTTCTCGGGCTTCTCGGCGATGACGGCCTCGGTGGTGAGGAACAGCGCCGCGATGGACGCCGCGTTCTGCAGAGCGGAACGCGTCACCTTGGCCGGGTCGATGATGCCCGTCTCGAACAGGTTGACGTACTCGCCGGTGGCGGCGTTGAGGCCCTCACCCGCGGGAAGGTTGCGCACCTTCTCCACCACGACGCCGCCCTCGAGACCGGCGTTGACCGCGATCTGCTTGAGCGGCTCCTCCAGAGCCTTCTTCACGATCGCGGCACCGGTGGCCTCGTCGCCGAACAGCTCCAGCTTGTCGAAGGCCTTGGCGCCGGCCTGCAGCAGCGCCACGCCGCCGCCGGGCACGATGCCCTCCTCGACGGCCGCCTTCGCGTTGCGCACGGCGTCCTCGATGCGGTGCTTGCGCTCCTTGAGCTCGACCTCGGTCGCCGCGCCGGCCTTGATGACGGCCACGCCGCCGGCCAGCTTGGCCAGACGCTCCTGGAGCTTCTCGCGGTCGTAGTCGGAGTCGGTGTTGTCGATCTCGGCGCGGATCTGGTTGACCCGGCCGGCGATCTGCTCGGCGTCGCCGGCACCGTCGACGATGGTGGTCTCGTCCTTGGTGACGATGACCTGGCGGGCCCGGCCGAGCTGGTCCAGGGTGGTGGACTCCAGCTTCAGGCCGAGGTCCTCGCTGATGACCTGGGCGCCGGTCAGGACGCCGATGTCGGCCAGCATGGCCTTGCGGCGGTCACCGAAGCCCGGCGCCTTGACCGCGACCGAGCGGAACAGACCGCGGATCTTGTTGACGACCAGGGTGGCCAGGGCCTCGCCCTCGACGTCCTCGGCGATGATCAGCAGCGGCTTGCCGGCCTGCACGACCTTGTCGAGAATCGGGAGCAGGTCCTTGTTGGCGGACACCTTGGAGTTGACGACCAGGATGTACGGGTCGTCGAGGACGGCCTCCATACGCTCCGGGTCGGTGACGAAGTACATCGAGGTGAGGCCCTTGTCGAAGCGCATGCCCTCGGTGAGCTCAAGCTCCAGGCCGAAGGTGTTGCTCTCCTCGACGGTGATGACGCCTTCCTTGCCGACCTTGTCCATCGCCTCGGCGATCATCTCGCCGATCTGCGGGTCGCCCGCGGAGATGGAGGCGGTGGAGGCGATCTGCGCCTTCGTCTCCACGTCCTTGGCGAGCTTGGACAGCTCCTCCGACACGCGCTCGACGGCGGCCTCGATGCCCTTCTTCAGGGACATCGGGTTGGCGCCGGCGGCGACGTTGCGAAGACCCTCACGGACGAGAGCCTGGGCGAGCACGGTGGCGGTGGTGGTGCCGTCGCCCGCGACGTCGTCGGTCTTCTTGGCGACCTCCTTGACGAGCTCGGCCCCGATCTTCTCCCACGGGTCCTCGAGCTCGATCTCCTTGGCGATGGAGACACCATCGTTGGTGATGGTGGGGGCGCCCCACTTCTTCTCCAGCACGACGTTACGGCCCTTGGGGCCGAGGGTCACCTTGACGGCGTCCGCGAGCTGGTTCATGCCGCGCTCGAGACCGCGCCGGGCGTCCTCGTTAAACGCGATCATCTTGGCTGCCATACGGCTAACCTCCCAGAGAAAGGGTGGCTTACACCGGACCGAGCCGACGCCCGCGACGGCATGTGGGCCCACGACTCCGTTCGGCGGGCCCCATCGCCTCGATCCAGGATTGGCACTCTCTATGCGTGAGTGCCAAGAATCTGTTTAGCACTCTACCCTGTCGAGTGCAAGCCACGATCCGTTGACCTGCGCCGCGCGAGGCGGGGACGTCAACTCCGTGTCACGTGGGTGTATGCCTCGCGTCACGTCGCCGTACGCCGCACGTCACCGTCGGCCCGCCGGAGAGCGCCCCGCGCGGGGCCCGCGCCCGCGTGACCGTTCGTCCCGTCACGCGCGAAGGCCCGGCTCACCGGTTGTGGTGAGCCGGGCCAGGCGGCGAGGATCCAGCGGACTGCGAAAACCGCGGGATCCACCGGCCCTTCCCTGCGAATTCACGAAACGGCTACGTCAGACCGCCCGGACGGACTCCGCCTGGGGGCCCTTCTGCCCTTGGGTGATCTCGAACTCGACCCGCTGGCCCTGCTCGAGAGCACGGTAGCCATCCATCATGATCGCGGAGTAATGGACGAACACATCCTTACCACCGTCTACCGCGATGAAGCCGTAGCCCTTGTCCGCGTTGAACCATTTGACGGTGCCCTGCGCCACTTGCGACTCCTCTTACTGGTCTTAAGGACGACGCCCATTCCTCTCGCGAAGTCCTCAATCGCCGGGACGGACTTCGCCACGTCGATCGTTCCGACCATACCTGTGGGAACCGGTAGGGCAACAGAGTCAAGCACCAAACTACCGCTTTACGAGAGCTTTTAGTACGAGAACAAACTTTCACTATCACTATTAGTTAGTTAAGGGTTACATTCCCTATCTATCCCGATAAATATGAGCCTGCGTCACAAAAGACGACACCCGCCCGGCAGGAGCCGGGCGGGTGCCGTGGAGTGGTGAGCGCCCCCAGGAAGGGCCGCGGGACCGTCAGGGCCACGCGGACGCGGGAGAATCAGCCTCCGGCCACCGCCGGGATGATGGAGACCTGGGCGCCGGAGGGCGTGGCCGTGTCGAGGTTGTCGACGAAACGGACGTCCTCATCCCCGACATAGACGTTGACAAAACGTCGGATCTTTCCCGATTCATCAAGAATCCGGGCACCGATCCCGGGGAAGTCCGCGTCGAGCTTCTGCAGAACATCGCGCAGGGTCTCCCCCTCTCCGTTCACCTCGGCGGCACCATCGGTGTAAGTCCGGAGAATCGTCGGAATCCGCACAGAAACGCTCATAATTCAGTACCTTTCACGATTTCTAGGCGATAGCCGCACGGAATGCGTCAAGAGAAGGTCGAATCACCGCGGTCGGGCGGGCCTCCGCGGCCACCGCGTCGAGGGTCTTGAGACCGTCGCCGGTGTTGAGGACCACGGTCTCGGCGTCGGGGTCGAGCGTGCCCGAGGCGACCAGCTTGCGCAGCACTCCGACGACCACGCCTCCGGCGGTCTCGGCGAAGATGCCCTCGGTCCTGGCCAGCAGCCGGATCGCGTCGACGATCTCGGCGTCGGTGACGTCCTCGACCGCGCCGCCGGTACGGCGGGCGATGTCCAGGACGTACGGGCCGTCGGCCGGGTTGCCGATCGCCAGCGACTTGGCGATCGTGTCCGGCTTGACCGGGCGGATCACGTCGTGGCCCGCCTTGTAGGCGGCGGAGACCGGGGAGCACCCCTCGGCCTGGGCCGCGAAGATCTTGTAGGGCTTGTCCTCGACCAGGCCGAGCTGGATCAGCTCCTTGAAGCCCTTGTCGACCTTCGTCAGCTGCGAGCCCGACGCGACGGGGATGACGATCTGGTCGGGGATCCGCCAGCCGAGCTGCTCGGCGATCTCGTAGGCCAGGGTCTTGGACCCCTCCGCGTAGTACGGCCGGAGGTTGACGTTGACGAAGCCCCACTGGTCGCCCAGCTCGTCGCCGATGAGCTCGGAGCAGAAGCGGTTCACGTCGTCGTAGGTGCCCTCGATGCCGATGAGCCTGCCGCCGTACACGGAGGCCATGACGATCTTGGCCTGCTCCAGGTCGGAGGGGATGAACACGCAGGCGTCCAGCCCGGCCCGCGCGGCGGCGGCGGTCACGGCGCCGGCCAGGTTGCCGGTGGAGGAGCAGGAGAGGGTGTGGAAGCCGAAGTTGCGGGCGGCCTCGACGGCGATGGCCACCACGCGGTCCTTGAAGGAGTGCGTGGGGTTGCCGGAGTCGTCCTTCACGTGCAGGGAGCGGATGCCCAGCTCGCGGGCGAGGTTGCCGGCGTTGACGAGCTTGGTCCAGCCGGGCGCCATGTTGGGCTTGGTGGCCACGTCCTCGGGGACGGGCAGCAGCGAGCGGTAGCGCCAGATGTTGGTCGGCCCCTCGGCGATGCGTTCCCGGGTCACACGCCCGAAGTCGTACGCGATCTCAAGGGGCCCGAAACACTCGACACAGGCGAAGCTGGGGCCGAGGTCGTAGCGGGCACCGCACTCCCGGCAGGAGAGGGCGACGGCGGGGCCGAAGCGCGGGTCACGCGCGTCGCCGGCGCGGCCGGTCGAGGTGGTGGTGTTCTCAGTGGTTGCGAGCGCCATGAAGCGAGGCCTTTCCCTCATCTTCGTCTGGACCACCCTGGTCGCAGACCGGAATTGGCACCTGTCCCGGCCGACCTCGTTCAGATAACGAGTCTTGAACCGGGATGGTTGCCGGGGCTTCGCAGGGCCGGTCCCTCCACCCCTCTGGATGAGCAAATATTCAGTTGGAAACCTGACGCGCAGGTCCCAAGCACTCTACCTCGCCCTGCCGCCCTCCTGACTCCCTGTCTCACTGTGCGAGACATGGCGTGTTATCCAGCGGACGGCCGGAGCCGGGCCGCCGGTCGCGCGGCGCCCGGCACGCGCCCCGGAAGGCGGGCGAGGCCCCCGCCGGGCCCGTGATCCTCGGTGATCACGGACCCGGCGGGAGCCTCGCACTCTTCCCTCTCATCTCCGCCGGAGGCGACACGCTCATCGCCGCCGGAGGCGACACGCTCATCACCGCCGGAGGCGACCCGCCGGAGCGGTCACGGCACCCTGAACCCCAGCGTGTAGGCGCCGGAGCCGGCCGAGGCGAACACCCGGTAGCGGTAGTAACCGGCCGTACCGGTGTAGGTGATCATCTCGTCGGGGCCCGCGCCGGCGGAGGTGGCGACGACCCCCCATCTCCTGCCGTTCCACTTCTGCAGGTACAGATCGAAGTCGGTGCCGTCGGCGCCGTCCAGGCAGCCGTGGTGGACACCCCTGACGGTCGACCGGTAATACCTGCCCCGCGGCTGGTAGGCGGACTGACCGGCGGTCAGGGTGCCGGTGTAGGTGTTCGGGAAGCCGGTGCAGGTGCCCGTGACCGGCGGCGGCGGGTTGCCCGCGGTGGTCCTCAGGTCCAGGTCGTAGGCGATGAGGATCTCGCCGATCGGCTGGAAGTAGGTGGTGCCGCCCTGGCCGCAGTTGCCCGAGCCGCCGGAGGTGATGCCCTGGGCCTGGTCGATGGAGATGAAGGGGCCGCCGGAGTCTCCGGCTTCGGCGCAGACGTTGGTGCGGGTCAGCTCGAAGACGGTGCCCTGGGGGTAGGTGACGCTGGCGTCGCGCTGCTGGACGAGGCCGCAGTGCCAGTCGGTGGTGGAGCCGGACCGGCAGATCGAGGCCCCCTCGATGGCGACGCGGGCGCCGGCGACGGGCACGGTGCCGCCCTCGCCGTTGTCCACCTTCGGGGTGGCCGTCCAGTTGGCGTTGGTCGCGACCCAGGCGTAGTCGCTGCCCGGGAAGGACGACCCCTTGAAGGTGCCCTGGGGGGCGCGGTTGAAGCCCGTCGTGGCGTCGCCCACCCTGCCGCAGTGCCCGGCGCTGACGAAACCCTGCTGGGTGCCCTTGAGGACGGAAAAACCGATCGAGCAGCGGGTGGTGACGCCGATGTAGTAGGCGTTGCCGCCCACCAGGTCGTACAGGGGCAGGGGGAACTCGGTGGTGGGCAGCACGACCACCGCCTCCGTGTCCACCCCCATGCTCCGGACGAAGGTCTGGGCCACCTCGGGTTTCGAGGAGAGGACGACCACCTTGTTGCTCTTCACGTCGACGAAGCGCACGCTCGACACGAGCGGCTGCGGGGGCATGCCGGCGTCGATCCGCCTCTTGATCGCGGCGAGCTCGTCCAGCGACCTGGGGACGACCTCGGCCAGGGCTCCCGCGGCGAGGATCTCGGGGATGTCCTCGACTTTGGTGGTGGCCACCACCAGGGCCTGCGCGCTGGCTCCCCGGAGCCAGGTGCCGCCGAAATCGGGGCCGAGCCTCCTGCTCATCCGCAGCGCGACGGGGGTGAGGCGGGCCTCGTTGAGCAGGCGGGCCTGGGCCTGTGCCGGGGTGAGGCCCAGGTCTCGTTCAAGCGCCTCCAGCATGCCCGGCGGCGGTCGCAGCGCGGCCGACGCGGCCGACGCGACCGGCACGGCGACGGCGGCGGACGGGGCGTCGGACACGGCCGGGGCGCCCGTCACCTCGCGTTCGGCACCGGCCGGCAGGGCGGCCAGGGCGAGCGCGGTGGCCGTCAGGACGCATGCCGTGGTGACGGCGTGTCTGCGGGACATGTGGTCTCTCCTCGACCTCGGCCTTCGGATCGCGAGGGGAGATGACCGTTCGTGATCGATTGATCACGTGACGTGGGCAACGCCACCTTAGATCAGGTGAGGTCGCCAGGGCCGCGCGCCACGCGGAGGGTGTTCGCGAACGGCTCCCACCGGCCGTTCCCGGACAAGACCCCCCGGACCCACCGCGACCTGGCCGTGAGGGACCGGGCGACCGCTCGGGAATCAGAAGCCGTACGCGTCGCCCAGGGCGCCCTGGACGTACTTGCGCGCCTGGTGGATGCGCGACTTGGCGGTGCCCAGCGGGATACGCAGCTGCTCGGCCACCTCGTTGTAGTCGAGCTGGCAGATGTCGCGCAGCACCAGCGCCTGGGCCAGGTCCGGCTTCTCGGCCTCCAGCGCCTCCATCGCGTCGAGCAGGTCGAGCCGGGAGCCGGCGATGACGCTCACCCGGGCGACGTCCGGCTTCTGCAGCGGCAGCTCGTCCGAGCTCTGCTCGGCGGCGCGGCGCTTCAGCGAGCGGTAGGTGGTCCTGGCGCAGTTGGCGGTCACGATGTGCAGCCAGGTGCTGAACCGGGCACGGCCCTCGAACCGGCCGATGTTGCGCGCCACCGCGAGCAGGGTGTCCTGGCAGGCCTCCTCGGCGTCCTGCCGGAAGGGGAGGATCCGCCCGCAGTGCCTGAGCACGGCCGGCTCGATCCGCCTCAGCAGCTCACCGAGAGCGCGGTGGTCACCTTGGGCGGCCGATCGGGCCAGTTCCTCGGTCATCTCGTCCAGCGCCATCACGGGCCCCCATCAGCGGTCACGGTCGCTGGACATCCTACGGTCGGGGATCGCGGATGGTGACCCTCCCTCCACGCCACAAAAAGGGTGATACAGCGGGGCTCATCACTTCACCTGCTGACAAGAACTGACACAATTCGATGAAGGCCGTTCCTTCCTTGACCTGAAGAGCGAGGACACCCCGGCAAGGTGCCGGTTAACCTTGGGGGTCTCCACGCTCAAGGAGAATCGATGAGCGCGATCCTGGTGGCCTCCAACCGAGGCCCCGTCTCCTTCACCCTCTCCGAAGACGGTTCGCTGTCCATGCGCAGGGGAGGCGGCGGCCTGGTCTCCGGCCTCTCGGAGGTCGCGCGGGATCTCGACGTCCTGTGGGTCTGCGCGGCGCTGTCCGACGGCGACCGCGGGGCCGTGCGGCTGGCGCCCGGCGGCCGGCTCGACCAGGCGGGTTACGACACCGGGGCGTTGCGGATGCTCGACATCCCCCCCGCGACCTTCCACCGCGCCTACAACGCGGTCGCCAACTCCACCCTCTGGTTCGTCCACCACCTCCTCTACGACATCCCCAACAGGCCGCACTTCGACGCCAGGTTCCGCCGGGAGTGGGAGTCGTACCAGTCCTACAACGAGGCGTTCGCGATGGCGCTGGCCGAGGAGGCCCCGCACGGGGCGCGGGTGATGGTGCAGGACTACCACCTGAGCCTGGTCCCGGCCATGCTCAGGGGCGAGCGCCCCGACCTGCGGGTGGCGCACTTCTCGCACACGCCGTGGGCGCCGCCCGAATACTTCAACCTGCTCCCCGACGACGTCGCGACCGAGCTCCTGGAGGGCATCCTGGGGGCCGACCACGCGGGTTTCCTGACGGCCCGCTGGGGCGGGGCGTTCATGGACTGCTGCGAGACGGTGCTCGGCGCGCGGGTCGACCGCGGGGAACGCACGGTCACGCACGCGGGCAGGACCAGCCGGATCGGCACCCACAGCCTGGGCGTGGACGGCAAGGCGCTCTGGACCAGGGCCTCGGAGCCCGACGTGGAGTCCCACATGGCCGCGCTCCGCGCCCAGGTGGGCGATCGCAGGCTGATCGTGCGGATCGACAGGACGGAGCTGTCGAAGAACATCGTGCGGGGCCTGACCGCCTACAAGCAGTTCCTCGCGACCCACCCCGAGTGGCACGGCCGGGTCACGCACCTCGCCTTCGCCTACCCGTCCCGGCACGATCTGCCCGAGTACCGCGAGTACACCGCGGCGGTCCAGCGCTGCGCCGAGGAGATCGAGGACGAGTACGCCACCGAGGACTGGGACCCGCTGATCCTCAACGTCAACGACGACTACCCCCGCTCGCTGGCCGCCTACCGGCTGGCCGACGTGCTGCTGGTCAACCCGATCCGCGACGGCATGAACCTGGTGGCCAAGGAGGGGCCGATCCTGTCGCCGCACAGCGCGCTGGTGCTGTCGCGGGAGGCGGGCGCCGCCGCCGAGCTGGGCGAGCACGCGCTGACGGTCAATCCCTACGACGTCTCGGCCACGGCCGCCGCGCTGCACGAGGGCCTGACGATGCCCTCGGACGAGCGCGCCAGGAGGAGTGTCCTGCTGGCCGCCGCGGCGACCGCGCTCCCCCCGCACCGCTGGTTCGCCGAGCAGCTCGACGCCCTCGGGTGATAACCCTTAGGTGCTTTTAACCCGGTATGAGATAGTTTTTGCGGCTATTTCACTTTTTCTGGCGTACGGGAGACCGAGTGACCGCGATCGCGCCCGTCCGGCTGATCCGCGACCGCGCGACCTGGCTCATCTACCTCCAGCTCGGCGTCTTCGCCACCTACCTGTACGGCCTCAGCGCCGCGCTCCCGCTGCTCCGCCTCGACCAGGGCCTGTCCCAGGCGGTCGCCGGGCTGCACGGGACGGCGATGGCCCTCGGCGGCATCGTCACCGGCCTCGTCCTGCCCTGGCTGACCGGGAGGTTCGGCCGCCGGGCCGTCAGCTGGACCGGCATGGCCGGGATGAGCCTCGGCACGCTCATGGTCGCGGCGGCCCCCACCACGCTGCCGGTCACCCTGCTCGGCTACGGCATCGCCAGCGGGATGTCCTCGATCACCCTGTACTCGGGCATGGCCGCGCTCGACGACCGCCACGGCCCCGCGGGCCCGGCGGCGATCAGCGAGGCCAACGCCGTCTGCGTGACCGTCGGCATCGGGGTTCCCTTCGTGGTCAGCGCCGCCGCGCAGAGCGCCCTCGGCTGGCGGGCCGCGCTGCTGGTGACCCCCGTGCTCGCCGCGCTGCTCGCGCTGGTCATGGGGCGCGTACGGATCCCCGAGCCGGGCGGTGCCTCCGGCGGTGTCGCCACGGAGGCCCGGGAGCGCTTCGGCTGGCGGTTCTACCTGGCCGCGGCCGTGCTGTTCTGCTGCGTCGCGATGGAGTTCTGCTTCAACCTGTGGGCGGCCAAGCTGTTCTCCGACCAGACCGGGCTGCCCGCGGCGGTGGCCGCGACCGCGGTCGCGGCGTTCACCGCCGGGATGGCGGCCGGGCGGCTGACCGGGGCGTGGCTGGCCCTGCGGATCACCCCGACCGTGCTGTTCCTCGGCGCCCTCCTGGTCGCGGCCGCCGGGTGGGCGATCTTCTGGGTGAGCACGAACCCGGTGTTCTCCTACGCGGGCCTGGCCGTGTCGGGGCTGGGGGTCGCGCTGCACTTCCCGATGGCGCTGTCGCGGGTGCTGGCCGCCTCCGGCGGGCGGCGGGACCGCGCGTCGGCCATGGCCTCGGTCTTCGCCGGAATGGCGGTGGGGATCGGGCCGTTCCTGCTGGGCGCGCTCGCCGACGGGTTCGGCACCCAGCGGGCGTTCCTCATGGTCCCCGCCCTGATCGGGCTGGCCGTCGGAGGGCTGCTGATCACCGCGGGCGGACGCCCGCGGGCGGGCGCCGTCGAGCCCGCCTGAACGGGCACGGCCGGACAAGGACTCCCGGGCACCGTCGAACCCGCCTGAACGGGCGCGGACCTACGAAGATTCCCGAGCGCGTGCGGACCCCGGCCCGAGCGGGCGCGGACCGACGAGGACTCCCGAGCTTGTGCGGACCCCGGCCCCGAGGCGAACGCCCTACGCCCCGCTCTCGACAGCGTCGGCGATCGAGGTGAGGAGCTTCAGGACCCCCGGGGGCCCGTTCACCACGATGTCGGCCTCCACCTCGATCTCGGGCGACCCGCTGAACACGGTCACGCCCGGCAGCCCGGAGGCCCGCACGGCCGCGAACGCCGGGAGGTCCCCCAGGTCGTCCCCGGCGAACAGCACCGACCTGGCGGCCCGCTCGCGCAGGAAGGCGTCCAGGGCCACCCCCTTGTCCATCCCCGGCGGGCGCAGCTCCAGCACGAACTTGCCCGGCTCCACCGCCAGCCCCGCCTCGGCGGCCAGCGCGGCGACCGGCTCGCGCAGCGCGTCGAGCGTCGCCCACGGGTCGGCGGCCTGCCGGGTGTGCACGGCCACCGAACGCTCCTTGTCCTCGATCCTGACCCCGTCGATCCCCGCCACCAGCGGGACGAGCCCGGCGCGGGCGAGGTCGAGGCCCGGATGGACGGGCGGCGCGGCGAGCGCCCCCGCCTCCCAGCGTTCGAGGCCGTAGTGTCCGAGCACGACCAGCCCCGGCACACCGGCCAGGGAGCCGTACTCCACGGCCGTGGCCGCCGGGCGGCCGGTCACGATCACCACGGCGCCGACCAGGCGGCCGAGCCGCTCCAGCACCTCGGCCCCGCCGGGGTGGATCCTCGCCGCCGCGGGATCGGCGACGATCGGGGACAGCGTGCCGTCGAAGTCGAGCCCGATCACCGCCCTCGCCGGGTCGGCGGCGATCGCCTTCAGCCCGTCGGACGTATTCGTCGTCATGCTCGCCTGGCCCTCTCCGCAGTCTCGCTCGTCACACCGGCTCCGCTCTCGCGATCGCCCGCCCGACCGGTCGTACCCGGAGATCAGCGGCGCAAGCCCATCTTCCGGGCGGCGCGGTCGCGGCGGCGGGCCTCGCGGAGCCGGCGCAGGCGCTTGACCAGCATCGGGTCGTGGGCGAGCGCCGCGGGCAGGTCGATGAGCTCGCTGAGCAACTGGTAGTAGCGCGTCGCGGAGATGTCGAAGGCCTCGCGGACCGCCTGCTCCTTCGCGCCCGCGTAGCGCCACCACTGGCGCTCGAAGGCGAGCAGCTCGCGCTCCCGGTCGGTGAGGTCCCTCGACACGGGCTCCGGAGCGGCGCTGTCGCCGGGACCCGGCACGGTGTCCATGGCCTCCTCCTCCCTCGGGGTGCGCGATGATCACACCGCGTACGCGCGGCCCGAAGTCAGGATAGTCCGGAATTTCGCGCTGTTCATGACGGATGCGGGGACGTACAGTCACCAGATGTGACCTCTGTCATCAGCCTTCTCACCGACTACGGACTGGAAGACGGCTACATCGCCGCATGTCACGGCGTGATCGTCGGAATCTCTCCGGAGTCGCGAATCATTGACGTGTGCCATCTGATCCCCTCGGGGGACGTGCGGCGCGGTGCGGCGATCCTGGCCCAGACGATCGCCTACCTTCCCCCCGGCGTGCACGTCGCCGTGGTGGATCCCGGGGGCGGCTCGCGCAGGGCCGTGGCCGTCGAGGCCGGCGACCACATGTTCCTGGGCCCTGACAACGGGCTGCTGTCGTGGGCGATCCACGCCAGCGGGGGCGCGCGTGCCGCCTACGAGCTCTCCAACAAGGAGCTCTTCCTCGAATCGGTCTCGCCGACCTTCCACGGGCGCGACCTCTTCGCCCCGGTGGCGGCGCACCTGGCGATCGGATGCCCTCCGTCCGAGCTCGGCCCGGAGATCCCGCTGGAGCGGCTCGTCTCGCTGCCCGCGCCCACCTCCACCGTCCAGGAGGGCTACGTCGAGGGGGAGGTGCTGTCGATCGACCGGCACGGCAACGCCCAGCTGTCGATCGGCTCCGGCGACCTGGTGACGCTGGACGTCTCGCCGGGAGACACGCTGGTGGTCTGGCTGGGCAGGCGGCGGATCTCGGTGCCGTTCAGGGAGACCTTCGCCGCGGTCCCGCCCGGGGAGGTCGTGGCCTTCACCGACTCGGCCGGGCTGGTGGCGCTGGCGGTCAACTCCGGCGACGCCTCCCAGCGGCTGGGCCTGCCGCCCGGGGCCCACGTGCGCCTCTCCCCCTCACCCTGAAATGCGCAACAAACGCGATTTAAGAGGAAATCGACCTCCGCGCCGGCCCGTTCAGCGAAGTGTCTTTCCCGCTGGAATTCCGATTCCACTGTAATTACACATGACGGAATTCCCGCGACGTTTCCCGATCCCCCTCAAAAAATGGCGACGCGTCGCTCTCCCCGTCACCTCCGGCGGGCTTCGTCGCGGCGGTTCCCCGCTGGAACAGGCCCTTCCCACCCCGCCGCCCGCCGGGAGGCTCCCCCGGCCGGACATGCGAGCTGAGCTGGCAATTAACGAATTCGACGGGGCGCGACAGGTCGAAAGCGCCCGGATCGAACCGGCGATCGACCGAGTTTCGTTCGGTCACAACCCCTCGATCATTGCCACAAGCTGACCATTCTTGACCCTCTAGAAAGCATGTCGCTGGATAGTCTCACTCCCGTTACTTTGAGTAGCCGCGTGCAGACGGGCCGTTCCAGAGGCCCCGGAAACTGCCGCGACGATTTCCTTCCAGGGGGAACCACAATGATTCGTCGTCTTCTCATCACCTCCGCGTGTGTCGGCATCGCCGTCATCGCACCGGCCGCGGCCGCGTCCGCCGCCACCTCCTCGACGGCCTCCAAGGCCGCCGCCACCTCGATGGCCAAGGCCTCCAAGGCCGCCAAGTCCAGCGTCGACTGCTGCGGCGGCGTCGTCGCCCTTCCCACCGTCTGCCCGCCCGTCGTCGTCCCCACCGTCGTCCCCGTCGTCGTCCCCACCGTCGTCGCGTCCGGCTGCGGCGGCGTCCTGGTCGGCGGCGGCGGCAACATCTGGAGCGGCGGCGGCGTCTGGGGCGGCGGCGGCAGCGTCTGGAGCGGCGGCGGCTGGGGCGGCGGCTGGGGCGGCGGCTGGGGCGGCGGCGGCTGGGGCCGTGGCGGCAACACCATCGGCGGCGGTGGCAACATCATCAGCAGCGGCAGCGGAGTCGGCCACGGCGTCGGCATCGGCGGCCTTGTCGGCATCGGCGGCGTCGGCGTCGACATCCTCTAGCAGGACGGCCTCCAGCAGGACGGACACCCCGCGGTAAAGCGGTGAAGCAGACAGGGCGCGGTCCCCACAATTCCATGTGGGGCCGCGCCCTCCGCCGTTCCGGGACCCCGCTCCTCGCGTCCCTACGCGTGGATCACGTCGTGGGTCTCGGCGAAGTGGCAGGCGCTCGCGTGCGCGGTGCCGGGCCTGATCTGCAGCAGCGGCTCCTCGACGGCGCAGATCTCCTGGGCCTTCCAGCACCGCGTACGGAACCGGCAGCCCGACGGCGGGTTGGCGGGAGAGGGCGGGTCACCCTGCAGGATGATCCGCTCGCGCCGCTCGCGCCCCTCGGGGTCGGGCACCGGGACGGCCGACAGCAGCGCCTGGGTGTAGGGGTGCGCGGGCCGGTCGTAGATCTCGACGTCCTTGCCGATCTCCACCATCTTGCCCAGGTACATCACCCCGACGCGGTCGGAGATGTGCCGGACCACCGACAGGTCGTGGGCGATGAAGACGTACGCGAGGCCGAACTCGTCCTGCAGCCGCTCCAGCAGGTTGACGACCTGCGCCTGGATCGACACGTCCAGCGCGGAGACCGGCTCGTCACAGACGATGATCTCCGGCTGGAGCGCCAGCCCGCGGGCGATCCCGATGCGCTGGCGCTGGCCGCCGGAGAACTGGTGCGGGTAGCGGTTGATGTGGTCGGGGTTCAGGCCCACCACTTCGAGGAGCTCCTGCACCTTGCGGCGCCGGTCGCCCTTGGGGGCGACCTCCTTGTGGATCTCGAACGGCTCGCCGATGATGTCGCCCACGGTCATCCGGGGGTTCAGCGAGGTGTACGGGTCCTGCATGACCATCTGGATGTTGCGGCGGGCCCGCTTGAGGTCGCCGCGTCTGGCGTCGGCGATCTCCCGGCCGTTGATCCGCACCGAGCCCGAGGTCGGCCGCTCCAGCGCCATCAGGAGCTTGGCCAGCGTGGACTTGCCGCACCCGGACTCGCCCACGATGCCGAGCGTCTCGCCCCGGCGCAGGTCGAAGGAGACCCCGTCGACGGCCTTGATCGCGCCGATCTGCTTGCGCAGGACGACGCCCTGGGTCAGCGGGAAGTGCTTGACCAGGTCGCGGACCTCAAGGATCGGCTCACCCGTGGCTGCCATCGAGGACCTCCCTCCAGTAGTGACACGCGCTGCCGCGCGTCGGGCCGATCTCGTACAGCGGGGGGGCGTCGACGACGCAGTTGTCCTGACGGTACGGGCACCGGGGGTGGAAGGCGCAGCCCGTGGGCATGTCGAGCAGGTTCGGCGGCATGCCCTTGATGGCGTACAGCTCCTGCCCCTTCTGGTCGACCCGGGGAATCGAGTCGAGCAGGCCCTTGGCGTACGGGTGGGCGGGCCTGCGGTAGATGTCGTGCACGAGGGCGTTCTCCACGATCCGCCCGCCGTACATGACCGCGATCTTGTCGGCGACGTCGGCGACCACGCCGAGGTCGTGGGTGATCAGGATCAGGCCCATGTTGCTCTCGCGCCGCAGCTCGCCCAGGAGCTCCATGATCTGGGCCTGCACCGTCACGTCGAGGGCGGTGGTCGGCTCGTCGGCGATCAGCACCTCGGGGTCGAGCGCGATCGACATCGCGATCATGATGCGCTGGCGCATGCCCCCGGAGAACTGGTGGGGGTAGTCGTGCACCCGCTGCCTGGCCGCGGGGATGCGGACCCGGTCCATCAGCTCGATCGCCTTCTTCTCGGCGTCGCGCTTGGAGGCGCCCCGGTGCACCCGGAACATCTCCCCGATCTGGGACCCGACGGTGAACACCGGGTTCAGCGCGGAGAGCGCGTCCTGGAAGATCATCGCGATCCGCCGGCCGCGCACCTGGGTGCGGGCCTCCTCGGACAGGTCGAGCAGGTTCGTGCCCCGGAAGCGGATCTCGCCCCTGGGGACGCGGGCGGGCGGGGAGTCGAGGATGCCCATGATGGCCTGCGCGGTCACCGACTTGCCCGAACCGGACTCGCCGAGCACCGCGAGCGTCTCCCCGGCGTTCAGCGAGTAGCTGACCCCGTTGACCGCCTTGACCACGCCCTGCCTGGTCACGAACTCCACGTGCAGGTCGTCGACGGCGAGCAGCGGCTCGCTGCCCGGCGCCTCCCTGGACGGCACCACCGACGTTGAGGTCTTCTTCACGGGTCCCCCTACCGCAGCTTCGGGTCGAGGGCGTCGCGGACGGCGTCGCCCAGCATGATGAAGGCCAGCACCGTCAGGCTCAGGAACAGCGCCGGGAACAGCAGCGCCCACGGAGCCTCCAGGAAACGCTCCCTGGCGTCGGAGATCATGAGCCCCCAGGAGATGTCGGGCGAGCGCAGGCCCACGCCGAGGAAGGACAGACCGGCCTCGGCGGCGATGAAGTAGCCCAGGTTGATCGTGGCGACCACGATCACCGAGGCGACCGCGTTCGGCAGGATGTGCCGGAACATGATCCTCGACGCGGAGGCGCCGAGCGCCCTCGCCGCGACCACGTAGTCCTGGCTCTTGGCGGTGATCACCGCCGCCCTCATGATCCGGTACGTCATCGGCCAGGTCAGCACGGCCAGCGCGAGCATGACGGTCCACACGTTGCCCGTGCGGAAGACCGCCAGGATGAGCAGGGCGCCGAGGATCGACGGGATCGCGAAGAACACTTCCGTGAGCCGGGAGAGCAGCGTGTCCAGCACGCCGCCCCTGAACCCCGCGAAGAGGCCGAGCAGGCCGCCCACCAGCGCGGTGACGACGGTGGTGGCCAGGCCGACCACGATCGAGTTGCGGGCGCCGTAGATGGTGCGGGCGTAGATGTCGCAGCCCTGGTTGTCGGTGCCGAACCAGTGGGCCTCGCCCATGCCCAGCCGGGCGTCGCCCAGGTTGCAGTTCTTGGCGTCGAACGGGTTCACCGAGGTGAACAGCGAGGGGAACACCGCCATGACGACCAGGACGGCGATGAGGAGGGACGCCCCGATGAAGAGCGGGCGGCGGCGCAGGTCGTACCAGGCGTCGCTCCACAGGCTCGCGGCCTTGGGCGCCTTGGCACCCTTCGCGCCCCTCCTGGGCCTGCCGTGCTTGGGGTTCCCGGTCTGCCCTCCGGCCGGGACGAGAGTGTCACTCATAGCGGATCCTCGGGTCGAGCACGGCGTAGAGCAGGTCGACGACCAGGTTGGCAAGGATGTAGATCAGCACCAGGACGGTCACGATGCCGACGACCACCGGCTGCTCGCGCAGGTACACGGAGCTGAACAGCTGCTGGCCGATCCCCGGCAGGTTGAAGATCGTCTCGGTGATCACCGCGCCGCCCATCAACGCGCCGAGGTCGGCGCCCAGGTAGGTGACCAGCGGGATCAGCGCGTTGCGCAGCGCGTGCCGCCCGACGACCCGGTTCCTGGGCAGGCCCTTGGCCACCGCGGTGCGGATGTAGTCGGCGCGCATGATCTCCACCAGGCTGTTCCTGGCGAGCCTGGTGAGGTAGGCGATCGACGTCCCGGCGAGCACGAAGCCGGGCAGCAGGTAGCTGCGCCAGCCCTCCGTCACGCCCGCGACGGGGAAGAGGTCGATGCCTGCCTGCTTGAGCTTCACGCCCAGCAGCAGCTGGAGCACGAAGCCGGTGACCAGGGTGGGGACGGAGATCAGCACCAGGGTGGAGGCGAGGATCATCGAGTCGCTGGCCCTGCCGTGGCGCAGCGCCGCGTACAGGCCGAGCCCCACGCCGATGACGGCCTCCATCACCAGGGCGGTCGCCGCCAGGTTGATGGTCACCTGGAACTTGCCGGCCATGATCTCGTCGACCCCGACACCGGCGAAGGTGGTACCGAAGTCGCCGCCGAGCAGGCCGACGACGTAGTACCAGTACTGCACCAGGAACGGGTCGTTCAGGTGGTACTGCTCCCGCAGGATGGCGACGATGTTGGGGTCCATGCGCTTCTCGCCCGCCAGCGCCGCGATGGGGTCACCGGGCAGCGCGAACACGATGGCGTAGATGAGCAGGGTGGCGCCGATCAGGACTGGTATCGACTGGATCAGGCGCCTGAGGATGTAACGGCCCATTCGTATCTCCCGTAGGTGCCCGGGGGCGATCTCGCGGACCGGCGGGTCGCGCGGCGCCGCGAGATCGTCCCGGGCGACCGGTGGGGCCGGGCTCGCGCCCGGCCCTCAACCGATCGTCAGCTGGCCTTCTCGACCGAGGTCCACTCGACCTGGTTGAGAAGATTGATCTTGACGCCCTTGACGTGCTGGGAGAACGCGGCGTTGGTCCGGTAGAAGTACACCGGGATGTACGGCAGCTCCTTGATCAGGATGTCGTCGGCCTGCTGGTAGAACTTCAGGCCCTCCTCCTGCGTCGCCGCGGTGTCGCCCTTGGCCAGGAGCTCGTCGAACTCCTTGTTCGACCAGCCGGCGTAGTTGGAGCCGGTCTTGATCGCGACGGTGGAGAAGATCGGGGTCAGGTAGTTCTCCGCCGACGGGTAGTCGATCGCCCAGCCCATGCGGAACAGGCCGCCGTAGGTCTTCTTGTCGAGCTCGTCGAGGATCGAGGCGAACTTCTCGAAGGGCTTGACCGTCACCTCGATGCCCAGGTTGGCGCGGAGGCTGTTCGCGACGGCCTCGATCCACTCCTTGTGCGGGCCGTCGGTGTTGTAGCCCAGCTCCAGCGTCTTGGGGCCGTTGTTGGCGGCGTACTGCTCCTTGGCCTTGGCGGGCTCGTAGCTGCAGGCCGCGCAGGCGCCGGCGCGGTAGCCGTCGAGGAGCGGGTTGATGAAGTCGTCCGCCGGGGCGCGCGTGCCGGAGAAGACCTTGTCGGCGATGGTCGCGCGGTCGATGGCCATGGAGATGGCCTCGCGGACCTTCACGTTCGCGTACGTCTTGTTGTACTGCAGCGGGAAGCCGATGTAGCCGACGCCGGCGTCCGCCTCGTCCAGGTAGCGCTCGCCGAGCTCGGACTTGGCCCGCGCGATCGCCGACGGGGGCAGCGAGTCGTGGACGTCGAGGTTGCCGGCGGCCAGGTCGTTGAACGCGGTCTCCGGGCTCGTGTAGAGCTTGAACTGGAGCTTGGTGAACTTCGGCTTCGTCCCGGCGAACTTGTCGTACCGGGTGAGATCGATCGTCTGGTCGGTGCCCTTGTTGTAGGGCTTGTCGATCTGGAAGTAGCCCTGGCCGATCGGCTTCTTGGCGAACTCCTCGGTGACCTTGCCGTCGGGGCCGAAGGCCGCCTTGGGCAGCGGGTAGAACGCCGTGTAGCCCAGCATCGTCTTGAACTGCGAGAACGGCTTGGAGAGGGTGATGGTGAAGGTGCTCTCGTCGACGACCTTGAGGCCCTTCATCTCCTTGGTGGAGACGGTCTGGCCCTCGCCCGGGTTCAGGTCGGCCCAGCCGTCGACCCTGGCGAAGAAGCCGTTGGCGCCCTGGACGTTGTCCTGGTTGGCGGCGTAGTTCCACGCGTCGACGTAGTTCTGCGCGATCAGCTTCTCGCCGTTGTGCCAGGTGTAGCCCGGCTTGAGCTTGATCGTCCACGTCGTGTTGTCGGTCGACTCGATCGACTCGGCGACCTCGTTCACGACCTGCTTGTTCTCGTCGTAGCCGACCAGCGGGGCGAAGATGGCGGCCAGGACCTCGGAGCCCTCGGACTCGGTGGTGTCACCGGGATAGAAGAGCTTCTGCGGCTCGCCGAGCTCCATGCGCACGGGCTGGTCGCCCGCGGCCGCTCCGCCGTCCGACGGCGTCGAGCCGCCGCACGCGGTCAGCGCGAGGGCGAGCAACGCGGTGCCGGCGGTGAGCCGCGCACCCTTAGTAACACGCATTGCGGTAAATCCTCCCTTTGCAGGCTTGCGTCGACACTGGGTCCGTGGCCCGAGCACCGCGAAGGAGGATCTCGTGGTCCCTGCTTCCCGCTGTTCCGGTCCGGGTGCTGACGCCACACCGATCGATCGCGACTATTCCCTACCGCTCCACACCGACTTATATCTGTGATGTTGCAGTTCGGTCACGCATGAACCGATTCGGCGTCACATACCTGCCAACTCGACGAGGTCAAGATCCCGGATGTGTACGAAAACGACATCCAGGCACACGTAGGACATGAACGGTCACGCCAAAAATACCCCCGCGCCGGTACTGCTCGCATCCGTTACCCTTCCATGACCCTGACCTGGGCCTGCGCTGACGTGATCGCCGAGGACCCGGTCTCACGGTGGAGAACCACACAATTGCCCTGGAACCTGTTGCCCGGAGATCCCGTCCAATGTGTGCGGCGGACCCCCGCCGCAGGCACTTCATCCACTCGCATCCAATAGAGTCCTTGCCATGAGCCAGCCGGAATCCGCGATCGCGGGCCCCCAGGCGGGCGGCCCGAGTAACGGCACCCCCGCGCAGGGGCAAGAGCCGCTGGCCAAGCTCGCCGCGCGCCACGGACTTCGGCGTGCCATCGCACGCCCGAGTCTGTTCGTCTACCTGCGTCAGCTGTGGGAACGGCGACACTTCGTCATGACGTACGCCACGTCGCGCAACGTCTCGAAGTACAGCAACTCTGCCCTGGGCCAGCTGTGGCAGGTCATCACGCCGCTGCTCAACGCCGCCATCTACTTCCTGATGTTCGGCCTGATCCTCGGCGCGAGCAAGGGCATCCCGAACTACCCGGCCTTCCTCATCACCGGGATGTTCGTCTTCACCTACACCCAGCGCTCGGTGAGCGGCGGCGCCAGGGCGATCTCCGGCAACCTCTCGCTCATCCGCGCCCTGCACTTCCCGCGCGCCGCGCTTCCGCTCGCCTACACGATCCAGGAGTTCCAGCAGCTGCTCATCTCCATGGGCGTGCTGTTCGGGCTGGTGCTCATCACCGGCGAGAAGCTCACCCTGCTGTGGCTGCTGATCCCGGTCGCGCTGCTGCTGCAGACCATGTTCAACATCGGCGCGAGCCTGGTGCTCGCCCGGTTCGGCTCCACCGCGCGCGACCTGAACCAGCTGCTCCCCTTCATCATGCGCACCTGGCTCTACGCCTCCGGCGTCTTCTTCTCCATCGAGGACAAGGTCGTGGGCCCGGGCGGCGCCGGTCTCCCCCAGTGGGTCGCCGACATCATGTACTTCAATCCCGCCGCCGCGTACATCGAGCTCATGCGGGACCTGCTCATGCATACCCACCCGGCCCGCCCCTACATCTGGGCGGTCTGCGTATTCTGGGCGGTGTTCGCTCTGCTCGGCGGGTTCTGGTACTTCTGGCGAGCCGAGGAGAAGTACGGCCGTGGCTGAGTTGACCGAGGAGCTGTCCCGAGTGAAGGCCGAGGAGCCCGCCGTGCCGAGCACGGACGTCAGGGTGCATCCCAACCCGGAACCCGCCCCCGCGCCCGCCGACGAGCGCGAGGGCACACCCACGGTCATCGTGGACGACCTGCACATCATCTACCGGGTGTACGGCGCGGCCAGCGACACGGAGAAGGGCAACGCCGTCAACGCCCTCATGCGCCTCGTCAAGCGCCAGGGGCGTCCGCAGATGAAGGAGGTCCACGCCGTGCGCGGCGTGTCCTTCGTGGCCCGCCACGGCGACGCCATCGGCATCGTCGGCCGCAACGGCTCCGGCAAGTCCACGCTGCTGCGCGCCATCGCCGGTCTCCTGCCCCCGCACTCCGGCGCCGTCTACACCGACGGCCAGCCCTCCCTGCTCGGCGTGAACGCCGCGCTGATGCGCGAGCTCACCGGCGAGCGCAACATCGTGCTCGGCTGCTACGCGATGGGCATGAACCCCGCGCAGGTCAAACAGAAGTACGACGACATCGTCGACTTCTCCGGCATCGGGGAGTTCGTACAGTTCCCCATGTCCACGTACTCCTCGGGCATGGGCGCCAGGCTCCGCTTCGCCATCGCCTCGGCCAAGTCCCACGACGTGCTGCTCATCGACGAGGCCCTGGCCACCGGCGACCGCGAGTTCCGGCGCAAGAGCCAGGACCGCATCAAGAAGATGCGCGACGAGGCCGGCACCGTCTTCCTGGTCGCGCACAACCTCGACGTGATCGAGGAGACCTGCAACCGGGTCATCTGGCTGCACAAGGGCAAGATCAAGATGGACGGCGACCCGCAGACGGTCCTCGCCGCCTACAACAAGGTCTGACCGCGACAAGGCTTGACCGCAACAAGGGCTGACCGCGACAGGGCCTGACCGTCCGGCCCGCGGGACGCCACAGCCTCGAACACCACGGCCTCGGACCCCCGGCGTCCGGGCCCGCGGTCTCGCACGCACGACGTCCGGACACCGCCGCCGCCGCGCAGCGACGACGGCCGGACGCCACACCCTCCGAACGCACGGCGCCCGATCACTACGGGTCCGATCGCAGGGCAGGATGAGGAGCGACCGACAAGACGCTTCCATCGGAGGTGAATCGTGTCCACGCGGCCACCGATTCCGTACGACTTCCTGCCCCGGGTTCCCGCGCTGACCGTCGAGAGCGACGACGTCCGCGACGGCGAGCGCCTGGCGGAGACCCACGTGTTCAACGACTGGGGCTCCACCGGCCAGAACGTCTCCCCCCACCTGCGCTGGTCCGGCGCCCCCGAGGGTACCCTCAGCTACGCCGTGACGTGCTTCGACCCCGACGCCCCCACCGGCAGCGGGTTCTGGCACTGGCTGCTGTTCGACATCCCGGCCGACGTGACCGAGCTGCCCGCCGGCGCGGGAGCGGGCGACGGCGGCGTGGGCGTGCACGGGCGCAACGACTACAGCCACAACGCCTACGGCGGCGCCGCGCCGCCGCCCGGCCCCCCGCACCGCTACATCTTCGCGGTGCACGCCCTCGACGTGGAGAAGCTCGGCCTCGGCCCCGACACCCCGCCCGCCGTGGTGGGCTTCAACATCACCGCCCACACCCTGGCCCGCGGATACGTGACGCCCGAATACCAGAACTAGGAACCACGGTACGTCCCGGGACGGGACACGGGAGGCAATGGACTGACAGCGTGTTCGGTGTTCCGATATGATTCGAACGTTGTTTCGATCCAAGGATGCCGTCATGGAGTGGGGGCGCGCGATGCGAGAGCTGTCCACCGCGATCGACCACCTGTCCGTCGAGGACCCGTCAGAGATTCCGCGTCTCCAGCTGACCGAGCAGCTCATCGAGCTGCACTGGCAGATGGCCAGACTCCAGGCCGAGATCGCCCGTCGCACCTCCGTGCGGGGCCCCGGACGCTGAGGCGGCGGAAACCGGCCGGTGCGCACCGGCCGGTTTCCCTGCCGTCCACGGGCCTCCTCCGGCACCACCCGCGGGCCGGCGAAGGCCACCGGGGGCGGGTCAGGCCGACAGCCGCTGAGGGGCGGCCGACTCCAGGGGAGACTCGAAGGGGAAGCGGTCGGCGAAGGCCGGGCGCAGGTCGGTGAGCCACACCGCGTCCGGGTCGTACCTCGCGAAGAAGGGGCGTCCGACCAGCTCCGGATCGCGCGCCTGGATGAGGTGGAGCACGAAGACCTTCTGCCCCGCGATCTCCGCGACGCCGTCCAGGCAGACCTTGCCCGGCGTGGCCGACATCGACGGGCCCCGCACGGTGCGGCACAATCCGGAGACGCTCGCGTAGGCGTCCCTGAAGATCTCGTAGGCCCTGGCGAGCGGCACCGCGAAATAGTCCTGCGGGCCGGTGTCGCGCTCGACGAACATGTAGTACGGGATCATGCCCATGGTCAGCTGCCTGCGCCACATGGACGACCAGGTCCCGGGGTCGTCGTTGATCGACCGGATCAGCGGCGCCTGCGTCCTGACGACCGCGCCGGTGGCCGTGATCCCCGCGACGGCGGCCTCGACGATCGGGAGGTCCATCTCCCGCGGGTGCGAGAAGTGCGCCATGAAGGCGAGGTTCTTGCCCGCGTCGACCACGGAGGCGAACAGGCGGAGCGTGTCGTCGCTGTCGGGGTCGGAGACGAACCGCTGCGGCCAGTAGGCCAGCGACTTGGTGCCGATGCGGATCGACTCCAGCTGCTCGATGCCGAGCAGCGGCTCCAGATAGCGGCGGAGCACCGGCTCACCCATGATCATGGGGTCCCCGCCGGTGAGCAGCACGCTGGTCACCTCGGGATGGTCCTTGAGATAGCGGACGAGGGAGTCGACGTCGTCGGAGGCGAACTTCAGGTCGGGCTCCCCGATGAACTGGGCCCACCGGAAGCAGTAGGTGCAGTAGGCGTGGCACGTCTGCCCCTGCTTGGGGAAGAAGAGCACCGTCTCGGGGTATTTGTGTTGCATGCCGGGCACCGGCTCCGTGCCGACGCGCGGGACGTTGAGGTCGAGCTGACCGGCGGGGTGCGGGTTGAGCCGCATCCTGACCTTGTTCGCCGCCGCCTGGATCTCGGCGTTCCCCGCACCGGCCCGCAGGAGGCCCGCCAGCCTGGTGACGTCCGCCTCGGGCAGCATGTCCTCCTGGGGAAAGACCAGCCGATAGATGGGGTCCTCGGGGACGGCCGACCAGTCGATGAGCCGATCCACCACGTAGGCGTTGGTGCGGAAGGGCAGCACCGTCGCCACCGCCCTGATCCGCAGCCGCTCGTCGTCACCCAGACCGCCCCTGCGCAGCAGGTCGTCGAGGTGTTTCACGGTGTACGCCCGGAACCCGCGCTTGGAAGCTTCGCTCAAGATCACCAATCCTTTGCCTCGGTTTTTGTCCCCGTTGCGGTAAACCTCATCCGCCCCTCGCGCGTCTGGAGACACTTATATACCGGACGTAAACCGTCCTGTGGGCGGTTCCATATCTCCACGATTTCTTCTTCAAGTGAATATCGCGATATATCTTGAATAGTCGTACACTCGCAGTCATGACGTCCTACGACCCCGTTCTGCGCGCCTCCGACGCCGATCGCGACCATGTGGCCGCGGTACTGGGTGAGGCGTTCGCCACCGGCCGCCTGACCAGCGTCGAGCACGCCGACCGGCTGGCGTCCGCCTACACCGCCGTCACGACGGACGACCTCGTCCCCATCACCCGCGACCTGCCCGACATCACCGCGCCCGCCCGAGGGGTCGCCTCCGAGCGGCAGGAGGTCGCCGCCGTCTTCAGCAAGGTCGTGCGCGGCGGGCGCTGGATCGCCGGGCGGCACACCGCGCTGCGGGCCACCTTCGGCGCGCTGATCGTCGACCTGTCCGACGCGGTGCTGCCGGGCCGGGAGATCACCCTTGAGGTCAACTCCTACTGCGGCAAGCTGATCGTCAGGGTCCCCCGTAACGCCCACGTCATCGACGAGGTGGGCGCGCTGTTCGCCAAGCGCGGCGTCTCCGGCGGCACGGGTGACGAGGACGGCCCGGTCATCAGGGTCGTCGGCCGGGCCACCTTCGGCAAGATCATCGTCTCCCGGGAGAGAAGCGACTGGAATCTCCCCGGCACTCCCTGATCGGCCCCACAGGACGATCCGGTCCCAAGCCCGCCTACGATGCGGACAAACCATCCCGCACGAGGTGACCGCTTGCCAGAGACCGACGCTCCCGGCGTCCTGCCGATCGCCCTGGACGCGATGGGCGGCGACAACGCCCCCGACGAGATCGTGGCGGGAGCCGTGCGGGCGGTGCGAGAGCACGGGATCTCCATCGTGCTCGTCGGCGCCCCCCGGCCCCTGTCCGAGGCGCTCTCCCGGCACGACGCGACCACCGAGATCCCGATCGTCCGCGCCGAGGAGGCCCTGGCCATGGACGAGGGCGCCCTCGCCAGCCTTCGCCGCCCACGGTCCAGCATCGCCGTCGCCTGCCACCTCGTACGGCGGGGCGACGCCTGCGCCGTGGTCTCCGCCGGTTCCACCGCCGGGATCGTGGCCACCGGAAAGCTCAGGCTCCGCGGCCAGCCGGGAGTGCTCAGGCCCGCCATCGCCGTCGCCCTGCCGACCAGGCCCACCCCGACCGTCCTGCTGGACGCCGGGGCGAACGCCGAGGTCAAGCCGGAGATGCTGGTGCAGTTCGCCCACCTCGGCGCCGCCTACGCGGAGACCGCGCTGGGCATCGAGCACCCCAGGATCGGCCTGCTGACCATCGGCAGCGAACCGGAGAAGGGCAACAAGCTCGTCAAGCGGGCCCACGAGCTGCTGTCGGCCGCCCCGGGGCTCGACTTCACCGGCAACGTCGAGGGCCACGACCTGCTCGCCCGCACCGTGGACGTCATCGTCGCCGACGGCTTCACCGGGAACGTGGCGCTCAAGACCATGGAGGGCAGCGTCCGCTACGCCTTCACCGAGCTCCGCGAGACGATCAACGAGAGCCGGGCGGCCAGGGTGGGCGGCCTGCTGCAGAAGAGGCGCATCAGGGAGCTCCACCGGCGGCTCGACCCCGAGGTCCACGGCGGGGCCGTGCTGCTCGGCCTGAACGGCACCGTGGTCATCGCGCACGGCGCCTCGCACGCCAAGGGGGTGAGCTCCGCCTGCGTGCTCGCGGCGAGGCTGGCCCAGGAGGGCGTGGTGAACCGCATCGGCGAACGCCTGGCCTCCACCCCCCGCCCGCACCGCCTCTGGTGACCCGCCCACACCACCCACGCCGGTCCTCACCCGCGCCACCTCCGGCGGCCCCCGCCCGCGGCACGCCCCTGACACCTCGGCACCCGTACCGCCTCCGGTGAGCACCCCGCGTGCGCCACCTCCGGCCCGTGTCCCGCCCGCGGGCCGCTCACCCAGAGTGACATTTCCGGCGTATCGTGTGGTACCCACTCATCGCGTTCTCCGGTCCCGCGTAACCTGAGTCCCAGCAGATCGACGGGGGAACGCGTGGAGCAGGTGACGGACCGTGGGCTGACCTCGGCCGAGGTGACCGAGCGGGTGGCCGCGGGGCAGGTCAACGACGTCAGGCGCCGGTCGAGCAGATCGGTCTCGGCGATCGTCAGGGCCAACGTCCTCACCCTTTTCAACGGGGTGATCGGCGCGCTCTGGGTGCTGATCATGATCTTCGGGGAGTGGCAGGACGGCCTCTTCGGACTGGTGATCGTCGCCAACGCGGGCATCGGCATCGTCCAGGAGCTCCGCGCCAAGCGCACCCTCGACCGGCTCGCCATCGTCAACGAGTCCCCGGTCAAGGTCCGCAGGGACGGCTCCGACGCCGAGATCCCGCCCCGGCAGGTCGTGCTCGGCGACCTCGTCCTGCTCTCCCCCGGCGACCAGCTGCTGGTCGACGGCGAGGTGGCGGACGCCGACGGCCTGGAGGTGGACGAGTCGCTGCTGACCGGCGAGGCCGACCCGGTGCACAAGCGTCCCGGCGACGAGGTCCTGTCCGGCAGCTTCGTGGCCGCCGGGAGAGGCCGCTACGTCGCCACCAGGGTCGGCCGCGACGCCTACGCGGCCAGGCTCGCCGAGGAGGCCAGCGCGTTCAGCCTGTCCCACTCGGAGCTGCGCGAGGGCGTCACCCGGTTCATCAAGTACGTGACCTGGGTGGTCATCCCGATCGGCGCCCTGCTCACCTGGAGCCAGGTCAGCAGGCAGACGAGCGTCGGCGAGGCGGTCACCGGCACGGTCGCGGGCATCGTCACCATGATCCCCGAGGGCCTGGTCCTGATGACCAGCATCGCCTTCGCCGTCGGCGTGATCCGGCTGGGACGGCGCCGCTGCCTGGTCCAGGAACTGCCCGCGATCGAGATCTTGGCCCGGGTCGACACGCTCTGCCTCGACAAGACCGGCACCCTCACCTCGGGCGGCATGGAACTCGACGAGGTCCGCCCACTCCGCGAGGACCTGCCCGTCGACGAGGCCCTGGCCGCGCTGGCCAACCTCGACCCCGACCCCAACCCCACCGCCCGCGCCGTCCAGGTCCGCTACCCCGAATCGCCCGGCTGGACCACCACCGCCAAGGTCCCCTTCTCCTCGGCCCGCAAGTGGAGCGGCGCCGAGTTCGACGACCACGGCGGCTGGGTCCTGGGCGCCCCCGACGTCCTCCTGCCGCCCGGCACCCCCGAGTACGACGACGCCTGGGCGCTCGCCGCCACCGGCCTGCGGGTGCTCGCCCTGTGCCGGGTCGCCTCGCTGCGCGACCCCGACGACCTCGGCACCGTCGAGGCCGCCGCCATCGTCGTGCTCAAACAGCGGATCCGCCCGGACGCGGCCGACACCCTCGCCTACTTCGCCGGGCAGCGCGTCACCGTCAAGGTCATCTCCGGCGACAACCCCGAGTCTGTGTCGGCCATCGCCACCTCCCTGGGCATCCCCGGCGGGGAACGCGCGGTGGACGCCCGCACCCTGCCCGAGGACGACCCCGAGAAGCTCGCCGAGATCATGGAGGCCAACACCGTCTTCGGCCGGGTCAGCCCGCACCAGAAGCGGCTGTTCGTCGGCGCGCTCCAGTCGCGCGGGCACACGGTCGCGATGACCGGCGACGGCGTGAACGACGTCCTCGCGCTCAAGGACGCCGACCTCGGCGTGGCGATGGGCTCCGGCAGTGGCGCCACCCGGGCGGTCGCCCAGATCGTGCTGATGGACGACGGCTTCGCCAGCCTCCCCTCCGTGGTGGGCGAGGGCCGCCGGGTGCTCGCCAACATCGAACGGGTCGCCGGGCTCTTCCTGACCAAGACCTTCTACGCGATCGTGCTCTCCCTGCTCACCGGGGTCATCGGGCTCGCGTTCCCGTTCGCCCCCCGGCACTCCACGCTGGTCAACGCCCTGACGATCGGCATCCCCGCCTTCTTCCTCGCCCTCGCGCCGAGCAACGAGCGCGCCAGGAGCGGCTTCGTGCCCCGCGTGCTGCGCCTGGCGGTCCCCGCCGGGATCGTCTGCGCCGCCGCCGTCTACCTGTCGTACTGGATCGCCCAGAGCGGGTCCGCCACCCTGGAGGAGAGCCGCACCTCCGCGGTGATCACGCTGTTCGTGGCCGCCTGGTGGGTGCTGGTCCTGGTCGCCCGCCCGTACGTCTGGTGGCGGGTGGTGCTCGTGGCCTCCATGGCCGGGCTGTTCGCGCTCGCCCTCGCCGTCCCGTTCGCCCGCGAGTTCTTCGCGCTCACCCTCGGCGGTCCCGCGGCCGGGCTCACCGCGGCCGGGCTCGGCGTCGCCGCCGGGGTCGTGCTGACGGGCGTCTTCATGATCGTGCGATCCCGCCGTACGGAGCCGATCCCGGGTGATATCCAATCGGTTCAGGACCGGCCAGCCGATACCCTTGGAGCATGACCGACCCGCAGCTCGCACTGACCGAGCGCGTCCAGCAGGCGCTGGCCGCCGCCTTCGGTGCGGAATACTCCGACGCAGACCCGCTGATCCGCCCCTCGCAGTTCGCCGACTACCAGGCGAACGTCGCGATGAGCCTGAGCAAGCGACTGCGACGGGCGCCGCGGGAGGTCGCCCAGGAGATCGCCGAGCACCTCACCGGCCGGGCCGGAGACGCCCAGGACGACCCGTTCCCCGGCACCGTCGAGGTCAGCGGCCCCGGCTTCCTCAACCTCACCCTCTCCGACGAGTGGATCGCCGCGGGGGCCTCCGAGATCCTGGCCGACCCGCGAACCGGCGTGGCCCTGGCCGCCTCCTCGCGGACCATCGTGATCGACTACTCCGCGCCCAACGCGGCCAAGGAGATGCACGTCGGCCACCTGCGGACGACGATCGTCGGTGACGCGCTCGCCCGGGTCCACGAGCACCTGGGCCACAAGGTCATCCGGCAGAACCACCTCGGCGACTGGGGCACGCCGTTCGGCATGCTCATCGAGCACCTGCTCGACATCGGCGAGGAGACCGCGGTCGCCCAGCTGGAGGCCGGCGAGGGCAACGCCTACTACCAGGCCGCCCGCGCGAAGTTCGACACCGACCCCGAGTTCAACAAGCGCGCCCGCACCCGGGTCGTCACCCTGCAGGCCGAAGAGCCCGAGACGATGCGCCTGTGGCACATCTTCATGGACGCCACGGTCCGCTACTTCAACAAGGTCTACGTCCAGCTCGGCGTGACGCTGACCGACGACGACATCGCCGGCGAGAGCATGTACAACCACGTGCTCGCCCAGGTCTGCGACGAGCTGCAGGAGCGCGGCATCGCCGTCCTCAGCGACGGGGCGCTCTGCGTCTTCCCGCCTGGCTACACCGGCCGCGAGGGCCAGCCGCTGCCCCTGATGATCCGCAAGAGCGACGGCGGCTACGGCTACGGCACCACCGACATGGCCACGATCCGCTACCGGGTCCAGGACCTCAAGGCCGACCGGATCCTCTACGTGATCGGCGCGACCCAGTCGCTGCACATGTCGATGGTGTTCGACTCGGCCAGGCTCGCCGGCTGGCTGCCCGACCACGTCAGGGCCGAGCACGTCCAGATCGGCAGCGTGCTGGGCTCCGACGGCAAGATGTTCAAGACCAGGAGCGGGAAGTCCATCAAGCTCGTGGAGCTGCTCGACGAGGCCGAGACCAGGGCCGCCGAGGTGCTCAGGGACAGCGACTACCCCGACGCCGAGCGCACGGAGATCGCACACGCCGTCGGCATGGGCGCGGTCAAGTACGCCGACCTGTCGGTCAGCCACGACAGTGAGTACGTCTTCGACTTCGACCGCATGCTGGCCCTGACCGGCAACACCGGCCCCTACCTGCAGTACGCCCAGGCCCGCATCCGCTCCATCTTCCGCAGGGGCGGGGTGACCCCGGCCGAGACGACCGGCCCGATCGTGCTGGGCCACCCGGCCGAGCGCGCCCTGGCGCTGCAGCTCCTCGGGTTCGGCGCGGTCGTCGAGGAGATGGCGGAGAACTCGGCGCCGCACAAGACGGCCTCCTACCTCTTCGACACCGCAAGCGCCTTCACCACGTTCTTCGAGAACTGCCCGGTGCTGAAGGACGACGTCGACCCGGCCACCCGCGCCTCGCGGCTCGCCCTGTGCGCGCTGACCCTGAAGGTTCTGGAGACCGGCCTGAGCCTTCTCGGCGTCCCTGCTCCCGAGCGCATGTAACCTGTCCACCAGATGATCGTCTTTATTGGGAAGATGAAGGCGATCGTCTGGCAAAGTCATGTTCGGCGCGCCTCCCTGCGGGGATGTCCGAAGCGCAATACGCTGGCGCGGTCATCGGTCACAACTTCGGGGAGCTCTCTGCCTTGAGCACGGACCTGACCGCGAACGTGAGCACGGACACCGCGAACCTGAGCACCGAACTGACCGCGGGCCTCGGCGCGGGTTCGAGCACCGGCCTGACCGCGACGGTGGGTGCGGATCCGGCGGCGAGCGCGGACAAGGATCCGACCGCGGACGCGGACACCACCCCGGCCGTGAGTACGAACACCGCGCCCTCGCACACCGACGCCTCACACACAGGTGCCTCACACGCCGCGCTCTCGCACACGGGTGCCTCACACACAGACGCCTCGCACGCCGGGACAGAGCAGCGCCGCCGTGTCGACGCGCTCCTCACCGATCTGGCCACCGGCACCGTCCCCACCGGCGCGCCGGCGGACTTCGAGGACGCGTCCGACCACTGGCTGGCTCCGGCCGTCGAGGCGCTCGTGCTGCTCATGCGCGGCGAGGAGGCACTCGAACCCCTCGCACGCGCCGCGCAGCGTGACGAGCGGCGGACCGCGCTCTTCCTCTGCCTCGCCCTCGCCGTGGCCGGCCAGGGCGACCGGATCCACGCCTCGTGGCTCGGCACCGCCTTCGGGGAGCTCTCCCTGGACCACCCGGTGACCCACGGCCAGCGGGCCCTCTGGCTCGCCGCCGCCCGCGGGGCGTACGGCCCGGCGGGCAAGATCTTCGTTCTCCGCAAGCTCGACGCGGTGGCGGCGTCCCCCGCGTCCGAGCCCGACCGGTGGCTGCGCGCCCTGATCCCCGACGAGCCCTCCACCTCCACGGCCGTGTCACCGGCCCTGGCCGACTTCGCGGACCTCGCCGAGCTCCCCGAGCTGGCCGCCCCCGTGCATGCCGCGGCCCGGCTGGCCCACCTGCTCGACCGCTGCGCCGAGATCACCTCGGCCCGCGAGAGCAGGGGAGGCGACGGCGCCGTCGGCGGCCCCGTGGCCCGGACGGACGGCGGCACGATCGACGAGGCACGCGACCGTACGGAGGCAACGGCCGGCGGCCTGGGCGACCTCGCGCTCGTCACCGCCGCGCAGGCCGACCGTTCCGGCGAGGCGACCGTCGTGTGGAGCGAGGACGAGCCGCTGACCGTCCTCCGCCAGCTGACGGGTTCCGGCGTCCACGAACGGCCGGTGAGGTCGCTCACCCGCCACCTGCTCGACGACCTGCGCCCCGGCTCCCACCCCTATCTGGCCGCGATCGCGCTGCACGTGGCCGCGCCCATCGTGCGGGCCGCGGCCGAGAGCCTCGCCGAGGCCACCCGGGCCGAGGCCCCCGAGTCGGTCACCATGCCGATCCTCGGTCACCAGGTGGCACTCAGGCCCGAGGGTCCGGATCCCGAGTCGCTGGGCGCCGCCGAGGAGCGGATCGCCACCGAGGGAGCACCGGACCGCGGCCGCCCCTGGGGGGCCTACGTATTGCTCGCCCTGGCCCCGGTGATCCTGGTGGTCACGCTCGTGCTTTCCGTCCTCCCCCTCGCACCGCTCGCGCTCCTGCCGGCCGCGGGAGGCGCCTACCGGCTGTGGCGCAGGCGGCAGCGTGAGCGAGCGGACGCCGCGTACGTCGTCAGCCGGCTCGCCGAGCTCAGGGAGCTCGCCCAGGGCGCGGTGTGGGCACTGCACGAGTACGCCCACGAGTCGGAGGGCCGGGTCAAGACGGCGACCTCCGACCTGGCCGAGCTCACCCGCCTGCTCCGCCGGGGCCCCCGAGCGGGCTGACCGGCCTACCACCCGGCCTGTCAGCAGTGCGCGATCACGCCATCGGTACGCGTGCCGAGTCGGCCTCGCACGCGTACCGGGTCCGGTCATCGCTCAGGCCCCTCAGGCCCCGTACCGGCGAGGCCGTCGCGGCGTCAACCGTTGGTGATCTCCACCTCGGCGGGGGCCAGCAGGAAGACCTTCTCCGCGATCCGCTCGATGCGCCCCTCGCAGCCGTACGCCAGCCCGGCGACGAAGTCGACCATGCGGGTGGCCTCGGCGGTGCTCATGCCGCTGACGTCCATGATGACGGTCTGCCCCTCACGGAAGTGCTGGCCGATGACGGGTGCGTCGTTGTACTTCATCGGTGTCAGCATCACGATCCGCGAAGGCTCGTTCATCGCGCGCCAGCGCTTGGCCGCACGCTCGGAGGCGGACTGCCAGTCTTCCTCCTCGCCCTCGACCTCTTCCTCGTAGTCGTAGGACTCGTCATAGTTCTCGGCCCCGCCCAGGCCAAGGTAGGTCGCCACCTTGCGCACTGCCCCCATCGGCTCGTCCTTTCGCCAGGACCACGCCGTACCCGGCCTGTCCCTACACCTTGGACGGTAACCGACGACAAGAAGTTCGCCATGCGACACGCCCAGCGCTTATTTCCACTTTGTACGGCTACCGCACTGGTTTGCCTGATCCCCGACTGTGCCTGATCTCCTGACCCAACTTCAACCGATATCTCCGGCGCCGCTAGCATCGCGTCATGCTCGTCTACACGGTCGATTCGTTTACCGATGAATTTTTCAAGGGTAACCCCGCTGGGGTCTGCGTACTCGGCAATCCGGTCCCTGACACCTGGATGCAGTCCGTGGCGGCGGAGATGAGGCACTCCGAGACGGCCTTCCTGCTCGGAGCGGAGGACGGCGGACCGTACCCGCTCCGTTGGTTCACGCCGGTGACCGAGGTGGCCCTGTGCGGGCATGCGACCTTGGCCGCGGCGCATGTGCTGTATTCCACGGGAACGGTCCCAGAAACCCTCGAATTCTCAACGAAGAGCGGAATCCTGTCCGTGACCAGGGATAAATACGGTTTAATCAGCATGGATTTCCCGGCAAAAGTACTCCAAGCGACGAGCCCACCAGAGGGACTGATCACTGCGCTCGGAGTTAAACCTGTTTGGACAGGAAAAAATGTTTGGGATTATCTCGTGGAGGTCGAGTCCGAGGAGGCCGTCCTCGCCACCGCCCCCGACTTCCGCGCCCTGGAGGCCGTCGACGCGCGGGGGGTCATCGTGACTGCCAGGGCCTCGCGCCCCGGTGCCGACTACGTGTCCCGCTTCTTCGCTCCCAGGGTCGGAGTTCCCGAGGACCCGGTCACGGGCTCCGCCCACTGCGCGCTCGCACCGTACTGGTCGGCCAAGCTCGGCTCCGACAGACTGGTGGGTGCCCAGCTCTCACAGCGCGGAGGCGTGGTCCGCACGGCCGTACGGGGTGATCGCGTCGAACTCGCGGGAAACGCGGTGACCGTTCTCTCCGGCGAGCTGCACGTCTAGGGTCTCGGGTCCGGGATCTCGTGGCTCCGGCCGGCCCGCTGGCCGTCGTTTCCACAGAACCTCCAACGCCCCTAACGCGAAAAGGGCCCCCACCGTCGGTGGAGGCCCTTCTCTCTTCAGATCATGAAAGCACGTAGGGCCCCCACCAACGGTGAGGGCCCTACGTGAAACGATTGTCCGGCGGTGACCTACTCTCCCACACCGTCCCCGGTGCAGTACCATCGGCGCTGAA